>NZ_BOSG01000006.1:300000-379177 GCF_018403225.1 Paenibacillus sp. J23TS9
GCCTGTCCGCTGTATTCCTTGCCGGTATCCGCGATGTGAAACCGTTCTGCCCTCACTCCTCGTCCCAGCAGCGTTTCCCTGCAGCACGCCGGTGCGAAAAACAGGGTCTCCCGCGCTTGCGCCGCCATCGCGTGGATGGTGTCGGGATCCAGATGGTCTACATGATCATGCGTAATGAGACAGTAATCGGCGTTCGTGATTTCTTCCGGCCGGACAGCAGAAGGATAGGCGCGGCGAAGGCCGTACCGGCTTTCCGCCAACGCATCCTCAATCGTAAAGGGATCGATATAGATCGTCGTTGAACCGCCCTTTACAATAAAGCTTGCCTGACCCAGGCACCAAAGCGCTACCATGCCGTACGGCAAGATAGTTTCATCAATTTCCTTGATCAACGCGTTTCCGGCGTCATTCCCTGCTGTTCTGTTGTCCCTCATCAATGCTTATGCCCCTCTCCTCGTCGCTTCCTCCAAGCCAGGAGGATCGTCCTTGCGAACGAAACAGTTTTCAGGAATGCTCTTCGCGAAAGGGAGGCTTATTTCCTCCCGTCCAGCGGATTTTTGCCGGTTTGAGCCAAAAACGTTGAAAACACTTAAATATACTAGAATACGGGTTGTTCGGCTTGCTCGCCGTTATGCCTCTGAAAAAAGCCGCCAAACCGGCGGCTTCGATACATATAATAGATGTCTATTCGCTCCCGAAAAACTGCTCTTGATCCGCCCCGGAAACGGACAATGCGATATCTGCCGATTTCGCAACCAGCCTGAATTGATTGGCGTTTACCGTTTCCGCCGCGGCGGCTACGGATGCACCTTGCAGTTGACTATTAATGGCCTCAACCAAAGCCTCCATGCCGGCATACTGCCTATCCAACGTTACGATGGCCGTATGCTCCCCATCGCTCACGTTAAACGTACGATTCCTGCTATGGTCGATATCGTTTCCGTTATATTGCCTCTGCGAAAAGAAATATTGCCAATCAGGCCCGCCTAACGTAACGGAGGAAGCCGAACCTGTGCTGAATGCAAAGATCGAGAACGTATTCCCGAAACCGACGGCACCCAAGGTACGATTCCCCAGGTTGATTCCATGCGCATTGCAGTAATCCTGAATAAAACTGTCGACGACCGATCCCATAATCTGTCCTTTCGTAAATTCGTTCTGAGGAACATTCCATGTGAGATCGATCGGAATCGTAATCTTCCCGTCGCTGATCGTGAAATGTTTGGTCGCACTTTGGAAGTCGGTCGTTTGGACCTGAAAGCTCTCCCCTCGGGCTTGCGTTGCATCGATGGTGGAAAAGTCAAAATCGGAGACGGCTTTGCTCGTGATCGTCTCCGGCTCGCTCATGACAGCTTTCACGTGAACGGTAATCTCTTTCGTATCGGAAGCAGCTCCTGCGGTGATATTCGCGATGAGGACAACGTCCGTATTTTCGTTCAATCCTTCGCGCTCCACGCTACCGGTCGATATATCCACGATCGATGATTGCTCCGGGTCTTTCAGGCTCCAAGCAACCGTCGCGCCGTCTTGGGCGCTTGTCAGCGCAATCTTCTCCGCAACGCCGTTGTAAACGACCTGCAAATTCCCTTTGGCCGCGACCACGATTCTCAAATCCATGATCATGTCCTCGGCGTCCGTCAACCTGGCGATACCACCTACCCGCGTCTTTTGGCTATCCGTTAAAGCAGCATAATGAGCGCGCGCTTGCGTTACCGCTGGTTCATCGGTCAGCTTGATATCCGCTTTCGCTGGCAATGCTTGGATTTCCTCCCGGACCGGAGCTGCAGCTGCTTCATCCAGCGCTGCCTGCGCTTCCAGTTCGGCAATCGCTTGTTCGGCCTCCGTTAACTTGGCGATGCCGCCTACCAAGGTTTTCTGCGCGCCGGTTAACGCATCGTAATGGGCGCGCGCTTGGCTTACCGCCGTTTTATCGGACAAAGTAACTTCCGATTTCGACGGCAAAGACGCGATTTCGGCTCGGACCAGAGCAGCAGCCTGCTCATCCAGCGCTGCTTGGGCTTCCAGTTCGGCAATCGCTTGCTCGGCTTCCGTCAAAATGGCAATGTTTCCTACCAAGATTTTCTGCGCATCCGTTAACGCATCGTAGTGTGCACGCGCTTGGGTGACCGCCGGCTTGTCGGTCAGCTTGGCGGCCGCTTTTGCAGGCAATGCCGCGATCTCCTGCCGAACCGGAACTGCCGCAGCTTCATCCAGCGCTGCCTGCGCTTCCAGCTCGGCAATCGCTTGTTCGGCTTCCGTCAATTTGGCGATGTCGCCTACCAACGTTTTTTGCGTATCCGTTAACGCATGATAATGGGCGCGGGCCTGGACGACGGCCGGTTTGTCGGTTAAGGCGACATCCACTTTCGACGGCAAAGACGCGATTTCCGATTTCACCAGAGAGGCCGCTGCTTCATCCGCCGCTGCCTGCGCTTCCAGCTCGGCAATTGCTTGTTCGGCTTCCGTCAACTTGGCGATGCCGCCTACCAAGGCTTTTTGCGCATCCGTTAACGCGTCGTAATGGGTGCGCGCTTGGACGACGGCCGGTTTGTCGGTTAAGGCGACATCCACTTTCGACGGCAAAGACGCGATTTCCGATTTCATCAGAGATGCCGCTGCTTCATCCGCCGCTGCCTGCGCTTCCAGCTCGGCAATCGCTTGTTCGGCTTCCGTTAACTTGGCGATGTCGCCTACCAAAGCTTTCTGCGCATCCGTTAACGCATCGTAGTGTGCACGCGCTTGGGTGACCGCCGGCTTGTCGGTCAGCTTGACATCCGCTTTCGTAGGCAATGCTTGGATTTCCCCTCGGACCGGAGACGCCGCTGCTTCATCCGCTACTGCTTGAGCTTCCAGTTCAGCAATCGCTTGTTCGGCTTCCGTCAATTTGGTGATGTCGCCTACCAACGTTTTTTGCGTATCCGTTAACGCATGATAATGGGCGCGGGCCTGGACGACGGCCGGTTTGTCGGATAACTTGATATTTGCTTTGGCAGGCAATGCCGCGATTTCGGCTTTCACCAGTTCTGCGATGGCTTGATCCGGATTTTGATGAGGAGTTCCTTCCCCTCCGCCTGTAGGTGGCGTCGACGGAGTTGGAATGGGAGTAGGTATGGGTGTAGGCGTAGGCGTTATAGGTGTTGTAGGCGTTGTGGGCGGTACTATTGGCGGCTGCCGGGTGCTGCCTTCGTCCGCCTTTGCCTTGTTGTTCAGAAACTGGACCGTCACGAGAGCCGCGTCCTGGCGACTCGCCTTATTTCCGGGATTGAAGTTACCGTCGGGGTATCCATGTATGAGTCCCAATTCAACCGCAGCGGCGACGGCATCTTTGGCCCATGTGGAGATGAATGCAGTGTCAGAGAACGTTAAATTACGGCCTTTACCGGCAGGATTCACGCCCAAGGCGTTCACGAAAATCACCGCCATTTGCTCGCGGGTAAGGTTTTGACCCGCCCCGAAAATCCCGTTCCCCATGCCTTTAAACAATCCTGCCTTAACCGCCGCTTCCACGGCAGCATAGGCATAGTTTTCTTTCGGCACGTCTTTGAAAGTCGGCGTTCCCGGCGGATGGCTAAGGTCTAATTGGAGCGCATTGGCCAATATGACCGCAAAGTCCTGCCGCTGGATGCCGCTCGCCGGATTGAATTTTCCGTCGCCGTTTCCATGGATGATTCCTCTGCTGACAAGCTCATTGATCGCATCTTTGGCATAACTGTTTGAAATGTCGGACAGGGATGCATCTGCGGATGCATGCGGCACCAGGGCGCCTAACAGAGCAGCCGCCGATAGAATTGATATCGATTTTCCTTTTAAACTCATCTCGTACTTCCTCTCACAATAAAATCGATAGAATAGATGCCTTGATTACAGGTCACGGGTGCTTCTCGTACAAAGATCCAAGCGGATGTTTTCTATCATTCTAGCATCGATAGATTAACGACATGTTAATTTATTCCATGCATTCCTCCTCCAAGGTATGGGTTTTGGCGTCTTCATTATGAACCTCCTTCGCACGCATATTGATTGTTTTCAGGCTCTATTTTAATACTATAAAACGATTTTGGATAATAGAAAATCCCCCGTAAGGGGGACGCCGAGAGAGTCATAAAATCTTCAACCGCACTACTCGCACCAGCCGGTTCTTAAGAGACGCAGCCGTTCGCTGGCATCATGTCCGCAGCCGTTGATCTACGCAAAAAAACGCCGCGAGCTTGATTAGCTCGAGGCGCTGTTCATGATAGCGGGGCAAACGTCCTCCCCTACGGCTGCCAGTCGACGGTTACCGTCGCCGTGCCGCTTGCAGGGGTCGTGAACATGTGGTTGGAGCCCCCCCTCACATGTGACGTCAGAACCGTTTTTCTTCATGAATTTGAACTGAATCGCCGTGCCCGCCGGCACGCTTACATCGTAATACCATGTCGGATAAGATTTAATAACGGCATTGAACATCGGGCCGATGGCGTTTGCCGGCGCCCAGTTGCCCAGTTCATTGACGCTGCCCCTCAAATAGACGTTCTTATTCATCAGTACCCTCCATTATCGAACAGTTTGATATTATGCAACTTATTTTCGTTGTCTTCAACCATCTAGTGGTTTCGTATATGATCTGGGGAAATGGGAATGATTCTGCGGAACCGCTTTAGCTTGATAACAATCCTTCTATTCCGTCGAGCTGCCATTCCAAAGCAATCGATCCGTCAAGAGTCCATTCATAATTGAACGTATAGACCTGTCCAGCCGCGACCGCCGGCTGCATATTCCATACCTTCGAATCCTTCAGCCTCTGGAACGTCTCCCATGCGCCTTTCATGTTGCCGCACGTGATAAAGTATCCGGTCCGCCACAATCTCAGCGATGTGATTCACCGAAATGAACAGCCGCTGTATCTCAGGACTCATCAGCCCTTCCACTTCGACCGGAAGAGACGCTGCAATCAATTTCTCCGCATTGACCGGCCGATTGCCGATATTTTCCGAACCTTCTATATCCTTGCCATAAGTATCCAATACATATTTGGTGGTGAAGGAAGGCTTGATGCCAAGCGCAAGCATGTCCCCGGCGTACTGGATAGCCGCCACTTTTTGGGGATGAACGGGGATGCTTTGCGACTTGCCTGTTCCATCCGTGAAATCTCTGACGGCGTCTTCATCGGACTTGACGGATCGCTCTGCTCCGCGGATTCTTTTTTGGCTTCAGACAGATTCTGCCGTTTTCCTGTTTCGATGTCCCGTCCGCCCCGCATGCCATAAGGACAAAACAGAACACCATCACCAGTGCCGCAGATGGCACTTGTTTTTCCTAAGTACTTCATCGTTCTATTCTCCCTTTATTGATAATTGTTCTCAATGACATGTCTTACTATATCTTATCCATGCCTTAATAGAAATGGACGAAAGTGAGAACCTGTCGGATAAAAGTGTGATACAATGAAAAAAGCCCTAATTGAAGTAGGGCTTAAAACCTGACTCATGCGAAGCATTAAATCCAAGTTCCCACCTTCCTTGATTCACTTGTGCCATTCTAAAATTTAAAGTTAACTTTAATCAAGTGCGTGGCCAGGCAGTAAACCGATACTTATTAGCAAAACAAAAAACCGTCAATCACTCAAATTCGTGTTTGACGGTCTTTTTAGTTATGGAGCCTAGGGGGATCGAACCCCTGATCTCATCGCTGCCAGTGGAACGATAGGGTTTTGGATTTCAAGAAAACTGTGACCAAAATCAAATTTTACGGCTATTTGCTGCATCAGAATTTTACGAAGTCATGGATTATAAATGTAACGCAAATAAATGACATACTGGCGCTTTGCTCAGGAAGCCGTAAAAGAAAAAGGCATGACCAGTAGCATGTCCCGCAAGGGAACGCCCGCTGATCATGCCCTAATCGAATCGTTGGCTTTATATATCCACTCGTCGAACGAGTGTGACCACTTCTTCCGCCGTGCCGCAGCCTAACGCTTTCGCTGCGAGCATGCGCATCTCTTCCGCTGACAGCTTGGAGATTTGGCTGCGAGCCGGAAGAATGGAACTGGCGCTCATGCTGAACTCGTCCAGCCCCAAACCGACAAGCAGCGGGATCGCGGTGGCATCCCCGGCCATCTCGCCGCACATGCCCACCCATTTGCCCTCCGCATGTGCAGCGTCGATGACCATTTTCACAAGACGAAGGATGGACGGGTTATACGGCTGGTACAGATAGGAGACTCGCTCGTTCATGCGGTCCGAGGCCATCGTATATTGAATCAGATCGTTAGTCCCGATGCTGAAGAAGTCTACTTCCTTGGCGAAAAGGTCTGATAAAACCGCGGTAGACGGGATTTCCACCATGATGCCCAGCTGGATCTCGCCGGAAACCGGAATACCCTCGGCCGTAAGCTTCGTTTTCTCCTCCAACAGAATCGTCTTGGCTTGACGGAATTCGTCGAGCGTAGCGATCATCGGAAACATGATCCGAAGGTTGCCGTAGACACTGGCTCGAAGGAGTGCGCGCAGCTGCGTACGGAAGATGTCCTGACGCTCCAGACAGAGGCGGATGGCACGGAAGCCCAGGAACGGGTTCATTTCCTTCGGCAGTTCCAAATACGGTAGCTCCTTATCTCCGCCAATATCCAGGGTACGAACAACGACGGGTTTGCCCTCCATCCGCTCGAGGACAGCCCTGTAGGCCGTAAACTGTTCCTTCTCCGAAGGCATGCTGTCCCGGCCCATATACAGAAATTCCGTCCTAAACAACCCTACGGCTTCTCCTCCGTTCAACAGAACGTTTGCCACGTCCGCAGGGGTTCCAATATTAGCCGCCAGCTCGACGTGTTTCCCGTCCTTCGTAACGGTAGGCACATGCCGAAGCTTAGCCCATTCTGCCCTTTGGGCTTCATACTGCTCTTGTTTGAGGCGATATTCAGCCACGGTTGTGTCATCAGGATTCAGCAGTACGGTCCCCTTCATTCCGTCCAAAATGAGCAGATCCCCGTCCTTCACCTGCTCCAGAACTTCCTTCGTGCCTACAACAGCCGGAATCTCCAGTGAACGGGCCATGATGGCTGAATGGGAGGTTCTGCCGCCGACGTTCGTGGCGAAGCCTTTGACAAAGTTACGATTAAACTGTGCTGTTTCCGAAGGTGTCAAATCCTCGGCGACTAGAATGACCTCCTCATGGATCGCTGCCAGATCCAATACTTTGGCGTTGAGGAGATGGGAAAGTATCCGCTTCGACACGTCCTTCATGTCTGATGCTCGTTCCCGCAGGTAAGGGCTCTTCATATTTTCAAACATGGAGATGAATCCAGCGGATATTTCATGCAAGGCGTATTCAGCGTTGATGCCTTCCTTTTGGATTTTGTCTTCGATCGGACCCAGCAGCTCCGGATCGTTCAGCACCAACAGGTGAGCTTCAAAAATCTCCGCCTTCTCAACTCCAAGCTGCTCCAGCGTGCGCTGCTTCAGCTTCTCCACGTCTGCGATGGACAGAGCCAGAGCCTCCCGGAATCTGGTTACCTCCATATCTCCATCTTGAACGGTACGCTTCTCTACGCTAAGCTCCGTATTTTCAAGTACCAACGCTTTGGCGATGGCATAGCCTCCTGCCGCTGCTATTCCCTTGATGTTAAGCATGAGCGATTCCTATGCTTTCCTTGGCGAAAATTTCGTCGAGTGCCTCAAGCACATCGGACGCATCTTCTCCTTCCGCAATGAAAGTGACAAGATCTCCGGGTTCCAAACCGAAGGAAAGAACACCAAGGATGGATTTCATCGTAACTTTGCGGTTGTTTGCTTCTGCGAATACCTCTGATTTGAACTTGCTTGCGGTGTTTACCAGTGCTGTAGCCGGGCGTGCGTGAATACCGTCTTCATTGGTGATTTTATAGGTTTTTTGCATGGAATTTCACACTCCTATGATTACTCATTATATCTAGGTGTTTATTTAAGAAGAGTTTACGATGGAATGAACATTTAAACTTCTGACCCGTTGGAGGCAATAACCTGCTTATACCAATAAAAACTATCTTTTCGGATACGTTCTCCGGTTCCATTGCCTTCATCATCGAGATCGACGTATATAAAACCGTACCGCTTGGACATTTGCTGCGAAGAACAACTAATAATATCGATGGGTCCCCAGGCACAATAGGCAATGACGTCAGCGCCATCATAAATGGCACGTCCTACCTGCTCAATATGACTTCCCAGATAGGATATCCGATAATCATCATGAACGGAGCCGTCTTCAAGCTTGTCATACATCCCGAATCCATTTTCAGCTATGATAATCGGCTTTTGATAGCGATCCCAATATTGGGAGAGTGCATTATATAATCCTTGCGGGTCAACATTCCAGCCCCATGGATTCGCTTCTAAATGGGGGTTTACACTGGTAGAATCGGGTTTATTCACATTTTTTGCGGAATTCACCATTTGCGAGAAGTAGTATGAAATCGCCAAGTGATCCATGGTATTCTCTTTCAACAGCTGCAATTCCTCTTCCGTCATCTGCAAATCATAATGATTTTCCCGGAAGTAATTCAGCGCAAATTTCGGATACTCCCCCAGAAGTTGAACATCTGTAAAAAGGTACTGCATACGATTATGCTGCATCGCGAGCACTACATCATCGGGCTTGCAGGAATTAGGATACACCGTGCCGTCAGCAACCATCGTCCCAATCTGCAGATCATAACTCAGTGTTTTGGCATGCTTTTGAATTTTAGCCGAGGCCACCATTTGATTATGAACGGCTTGATATAACGCTTCTTCCGTCGAATCATATTGATCGCTGCATATGCCGAGAGATAAAAACGGTTCGATTTGTATCATATTGATTTGATTAATGACGATCCAATACTTCACCCGATCTCCAAAACGGTCCAGCAGCACGTTGCCGTAACGTTCAAACATATCGATCACAGCTTTATTTTTCCATCCGCCATATTCCAATGTGATGTGTATTGGAGTCTCATAATGCAGCATGGTGATGATGGGCTCAATGCCGAGCGATTTCATTTTATTGATCATCTTGTCATAATGCATTAAGGCTGCCTCGTTAGGCTCCTTCTCATCCCCCTTAGGGAACACTCTCGACCAATCAATGGAAGTTCTAAATGTTGTAAAGCCCATTTCCGCAAGCAGCTCTAAATCGCTTTCAAACGTGTGATAGAAATCAATGCCGAAGCGTTTTGGAAAGTAGTGTGCCGTATCCACCAGGTTATTTTTCACCTGTTCCAACGTCATCCCCTGCATCTCCAACTGCTGAATTTCCATATTGGATAAACCTTTTAGGTAGGGCTGAACATCGGATGAATTGGGCAGCTTGCCATCTTCCGTGTATGCACCATCTGCTTGGCTGGCCGCAATGGCCCCTCCCCATAAAAAGTCTTTTGGAAAAGCCGGATAGTTATTTTTACGCATCGTATTTATTCCTCCTCTAACAGTTCCATATCTTGTTTGACCGCCTGCTTATCATAGATCTTGAAAAATGGATAATAAATGAGCCAACTGATAACAAACAAAATAACAACAAACAATATGCCACGAACGGATTCCGTTATAATCCAGCTTTGGATCACCGTAGGCAAGTACCAGAGCTGAAATGGCTTATGCGGAATCGGAACAAACCCGATTTTCATGACAAGCCAGGTTAACACCGGCCCTACGATCCCATTGATCCACATCGGAATCATCAAAATGGGATTGAAAGCAATCGGTGCACCAAACACAACCGGTTCATTAATATTGAAAATAGCCGGGATCAGGGAAGCTTTGCCTATCATTTTTAACCGCTGTGATTTAGCCATAAATGAAAGCATGATGACCAGAGCCATCGTCGCACCGCCGCCACCGATCAAGAACAGCGCTCCCGCTTCATTCGTGAAAATGCTGGTAACCGCCCTGCCTGCCTCAAAGCTGGCCTGATTCGCGGCAATAGCAGGTAATGCAATGGCACTCGAGACCGGATACAATACCCAACTCGAAATCCCGAACGTATATAAGAATGCGAAACCCAGGAAGTTGATAAGTACAAATCCCCAGAAACCTTGCCCCAAATGAATGAGCGGCGAAAAGATGGAATTGACCACATCGTACAAATTGATATTTAATTCAAATGTGAATAGCCAGCCGATTAACAATATTAAAGTAATGGGAATGAGCGTATTGAACCACGTTGCAACAAAATCCGGAATCGGAGAGTCTTCACCAATAATTTTCCATTTAGAGAACATGTTCATGATCATACCTACAAACAGCCCCGCAATCAGAGCGGCAATCATGCCAGCTGTACCGAACGTGTTGAGATCAAAGCTGATCCGGCCTTCCGCGGTAATCGAAGGAAAGACCAGGATGAGAAAGAATGCTAATCCGGCAAGACCGGCTTGTTTGGAAATGCCTTTGTGCCCCTTATTGTTCATGACAGCTTCCGGAATCAGGTACGCAAGAAACAGTGAGAATAGTCCGAATGAGAATGTGCTAAGCAGCGAAAGGTCCGGAAAGCCCTTCCAATAATCTTTAACAATAGACAATATCGTTGCGAACGAGCCGATGAAAATCATCGGCATCGCCGTTAGAATGGCGCTTTGGACGGAAGTGACCCAAGGATTCTTTGCAATCTTATTTACCTTTGGCGCAAAAACATCGGTCATCCAAGACATCAACTTATCGAACATCTTTGCTCCTCCTTAGAGTCTCTTGTATAACTTGATCATTTCCCGCATGATGTTCATTTCTGATTTCACAGTCATCATCGTATCTTGGGCATGGGCGAATAAGGGTGAGAACGGAAATTCAACACCGTCCGCTTCTTTTTGCAGCGTCTTGGTTTGAGCTTTATGAGCAATGACGATTTCTTTGTTTGCTTCATTCATCAGCTGATCTGCTTCGTCAAACGCCCCTGCCGATGCTTTGTCTACCGCTTGAAAAACATAATCGCGAGCGGTACCGGCATGCATAATCACATTCATGGATATGGTGGCGAGTTCCTCAAGTGTGATTTTTTCCATATTTATTTATCTCCCTCCAAAAAATCCTTAGCGACATTTACCAATCCTTGACCATCCAAAGAACCGTATACTTTTTGCGGGATAATGCCATATTTAACGCCTGCTGCTTCACATACGTCTTTAACGTCTTCTATCATGTACTTCAAATGCGGTGCTACGAGCAGCAAATCAACACTGTTTAAATTCTCTGCAAGTTCAGCCTCGCTCTTCGCTTTAAACTCTATATCTTCACCTGTTTTTTTCACGGCCTTCCGCGCAGCCGCCGCCATAAAACCGGATGATGCTCCTGCTCCACACACCAACAACACTTTTTTTGTCATGATCGTTAACCTCCCTTTGGTTTACACGTTCAGTATGCCATGTTCCGAAAAGCCAAACTAATATGAAACTTTCCTACCCCTAGGAAAGCCGGAATCGCTTTGCTTCATTTGAGCTCTTCTTATCAGGAATGTCCGTGTTACACAGAAAAATTTCCTAAGGGTAGGAAATTTCTAAATTCCGGGTATTTTTAGCTCTGCATTATACTAATACTATGAAAAATACATCCAGAAATAATAAGGAGGGTTAGCCGGTGAAAAGTGCTAAATTAACAGCTTTTCTTAACTACCTGGAAGCACAAAATGACTGGGTCACTGCTGCCGCCTTAGCCAATTATTTTAAAGTGTCTACCAGAACGATTCGCAATTATGTAAGCACGATCAACGATGAAACACCCATCATTGCATCCAATTCAAATGGATATAAATTAATGATGCAGGAGAAACGAAATGTGACCGCTTCCCTGCAAACTCAAGATACGCCGTCCAAACGAATGAACATGATGCTGAAGGAGCTCATTGTAAACACGGAAGGGCTCGACATTTTTGATTTGAGCGAAAAGATCTTTGTCAGCACATCCACAATTGAAAGCGATATTATGAGCGCCAATCATCTCATTCTTCCATTTCATATGAAAGTGAAGCGCAGAGGCAATATGCTGATTTTGGAGGGAGAGGAATCGGAAAAGCGCAAGCTCATGAGCCACATCATCACCCAGGAGGCCTCGCCGCAATTTTTAAGTACGGTTAGCGTCCAGGAGATTTTCGAGGAGTATGACATCGTTCTATTAAAGAGTATCGTTACGAGTATTCTGGAGAGGTATAATCTTCTAATCAATGAATACACGATTAACAGCATCCTCTTACACTTGGTCATTACCATGGACCGGATCAGAAACAACCAATCGATTGAACACAAGCTTCATGCAAGAAGCGTGAAAAGCAATCTGGAGATGAACGCGGCAATCGATATTGCGGACAGGATCGGTGCCGAGTACGGAATCGTTTTTAATGAAGCTGAAAGATATTATTTAATGCTTCTGCTTTCGAGCAAAACGACATTGTTAAACTATCAGAGCCTCACTCCCGAGACGCTGCCCAATTTTGTGGACAAGCACTACATGGATCTGGTTTATACGCTGCTGGAAAAAGTGAAAGAATCTTATTTTATCGACCTTTCCGAAGATGAGTTTATCGTTAAATTCACGCTTCATATCCGAAATTTGATATTCAGGGCGAGAAACAAGCAGTGGTCAAGAAATCCGTTAACTTACAGTTTTAAAGATACCTACCCGTTAATCCATGAAATATCCGTCTTCATCTCCAATGAATTGCAGAAATTGGAGAATATTTCGATTGTTGAAGATGAGATCGCGTTTATTTCTTTTCATATCGGCTCCTTTTTTGAGCGAAAAAAAGAACTTGAGACCAAAATTTTATGTGCTGTCGTATGCCCGAATTACTATGGTATGCAATTGAATCTCGTTCAAAAAATCGAAACGAAGTTCAAAGATGTCATCGAGATTATGCAAGTCGCTTCGGAAATTGATCATTTGCATCATACCAACAAAATCGAATTTATCATTTCGACGCTTCCTACGAAATCGCTGCACATTCCAACGATATTTGTCCATCCGTTTATAACGACAGAAGATTTCGAGCAAATCCAGAAACTGATAGTTAAATTAAGCGAGCGGAAGAATATTTTAAACGTGAAAAATTATCTTGAGATGTTTTTTGACGAGGATTTGTTCCTGAGAAACATTTATTTAAATAGCGCTGAAGACTATATTAAGTTTATGTCCCAAAAGCTTTTGGAAAAGCACTACGTAAAAGAAGATTATTGCGAGTCTGTATTGGAACGGGAGAGAATGTCTTCGACAGCCTTTAACAACAACGTGGCCGTGCCTCACTCCATCACGATGGATGCCAATCGAACGGGGGCATGCATCATTATCAACGAAAAGCCCGTCAGATGGGGAGAAGAAAAGGTTCAAATTATCACCATGATTGCAATCAATAAAACGGAAAGACAGCTATTTAGCCATATCTTTGAAAGCTTTATTAACATTCTTTCGGAATGGGAAAATATAAAGGAATTAACCAAAGCAAAGAATTATCAAGACTTTCTAAATCAAATTACGCTTCTCATGGATGAGATATAAAGAATCACGAATGATACAACTCCTGTTCTTGAGCAAGTAAAATTCCTTATATCGAGGTAAATAAGTGCTCATGTGACCACGATTCTGAATCATAAGTTTCTATGATGACTTCTGGATTAATCGTGTCTCTTGTATGAAACGTTATCGTTTGAATAACTCGCCTTCCTATTTGGACATTCTTGATTATATATATTATCTGGACTGTCAATTGGAAGATATCAAAGCTTATCTTCTGTTACTTCATATATTTGGTGAACTGTTGGAGGAAGATTATAGCCTTATGCAATTAATGATTGCTGAACTGGAAAGAAAAATAGAGAATGCCCGTCATTACTTACATCCCAAGGAACTTACCCATACATGGAATGCTTCGGAGGAAGCAGAGTATGGCAAACCTATTACTCGGCTACATACCATGATTGAGCATGTGTTTAAGCCCGCTTATTTTATCAATCCGGTTGAAGAAAAGCAGCATCCTAAACCTTGGACAGATATACGATCGGTTACAGGTAACAAAACATTACAGCAGTCGAGAAACGAATCGTATGAAAAAGAAAGATATGATAAAAAGTGCCCAACAAGCCTTTGCTATCAAAGGAGCCGCACACATATCTTCCATTTATGATTACAGCATTTACTATCTTAATGAGTGAGATTTGAGCCGTTGAAGAGCTTCCATAACGTGAGGCTCTTTTTCGTGAACGATCATAAAGCAAAACTAAAAATGGGGCGCTGCCCCAAACCCCATCCTCGCCAAAAGCAGATGGTCTTTGCCAAGACTACCATATGAAAGGATTTGGGCTGGATTGGGATTCAAGGGTCAAGATAAACTCGCTTCGCTCGCCCTTGATTTCCGTAGCATGTCAGTCTTTTCCAGGTGAAATTTGTCACTCATTTGCGTTATTTGAAAATTTAACAAGTTCGTTATCATCAATATCCATAAGAGAATAAGCCCGCACAAAACAATACCTTATCTTTTTCAAATAGATAGGTAGCTTTCTCATAAATGACGCAAGCTTTAGCTACATGATTTATTCGAATTAACGCTGGTAATAATTTTACTCTAAAGTCATATAGTTCTTCAGTTGCTATACTTTAAAGAATTTATCATCCGCACTTAATTCGAGAACTTTTGCTTCTTCAACATATTTAATTTCGACTTTACCGATTCGTTCTCTTAAAATTGGAATTATATATTGTCCATTAATATCCTGACATAGTTCAAATATAGTTTTTAGTTGATTAATATGGGTATTTTCTAACTTATCATGTATAACGAATTGTGGAGCAGATATACGCATCTCTTCAGCATACTTCATGTAAGCTAAATCAAAAGCAACTATGACAGCTTTCTTTTTCCCTGTTCCAACATTCCCACCAAAAGAAGCAACTGCTATAGGGAATTTTTTTTCCGATTTCCAATTATTATTATATGCTAGTAAATATTTTTCTCCGTATAGCTTTTCGCAATATGACGAAAAAATATTATTGAAAATTTTCATTTTATTATCTATTTCATTTTCGTCGTATTTAGCTTCAATCTCTTGAATCTTTGAAATCAAATCATTTTTAATACGATCTTGTTCTTCAAGCAACTTTAATGATTGAAGGATTTCTCCTTTCCTTAAAGTGAGTTCCTCAATTTTTTTGTTTAATACATTTAATTCATCCAATAAACCTTCATCAAGTATTTCAACAGTAATCTTCTTTTTTTGCTCAAGCAAAAGATCAAGTTCTCCTGCATGAATTTCTAGCTGTTTTTGTTTTGCACTAAGTTGTTGAGCAATAAAATCAATCCGATTCTGAATCATTTCATTATGAAAACCCACAAGATCTTCAAATTTTTTCTGTAAATCAGGCAAGTAAGTCTCTGCTTCTTTATAAATTCTCCCTAGTATTGAGATGTTAATATTACTTTTTTCACCTGATAGTTTTTTAATGCTATCATTTATTGTATTTATTTCAAAATCCAAAAACTGAATTTGTTCCTCCAGTTCAATAATTTTGGAAGTTAAATTTCTTTTTTTATCCAACTCTTCCTTATATGTTTCAATGTATGACACTTTACTTCTTTTGGCGTAATATTCAAGCAAATCCTTCTCAATAATTTCTTTCTTCTGCTTCAAAACACTAATTGAACTAATACTTTCATGTTTTTCCAACATACCTATTGCTTTTTGACAATCTGCTAATTGAGTAGAAAGATCATTTTTTTTACTTACCAATTCATTTCCTAATATTTGAAATAGATAACTGTATACCGCATCATATGTATCATTTGTTATTACGCCAGGTAAAAATTTTATCATGCTTTCAGATGAGGTATTTGATACTCTTATAAACTTTGACATAAGTTGTCTGAAAGAGGGGTGTTTTTCTTTAGACTTAAAAATTATTTCTTTTAATTCAGAATTAAAATTATCTTCTGTAAAAGGTTCATTTCCAATGTGCCTTTTACCCCTCGGAAATAAATCTCGACGAATAGAAACCTTTTTATTATCTTTATCAATCAAAATTAGCTCAGCTTGTACCTTATAATCCAATAAAAAATTTTTTATCTCTTCATTTTCACTTCTAGTATCTGGATCATAATACAGCTCACGTACTGATCTCGCTCCTAAACAAAGATCAATTATTTTTATAACTGTCGTTTTTCCAACGTTATTGCCACTTTCACTTGAAACATCGGTAGTGCTATCAACAATAAGACTTAGTCCCTTTGGATTAAACTTAACATTGCGTATAATTTCAATGGAGGGCACTGTTTTTTTTACAGTAAGCCTATCTATGCGCATAAAGATACCCTCCCATTTTCCATTTTAATAATTGATAAAATATACAACCAATCTAAGGCATAGTAATAAAAATCAATATGTATGTCTTCCCCTACAGATTTTTTGAGTAACTCAAAAATATTCTCGATCTGTTCATTGTTATTCTCAAACAAAATTTTAAGAACCTCACTACCTAGATAGTATAAAGACAGCATCGGTTTTCTATCAGAATTAATTATCATGTCGGCTTCTCCAATATTTTGCATTTCATAAAACAATAACAAACAAAACAAGTAATTCCTATCTCAATTTCTTCCATACTTATTTCACTAACATCATTAGAATCAAAAATGCTTTGTTTTATTTTAAGAATAACACTTTCGATTAAAAAGTCAGCATTCCTTCTAATTGTGTCAATTTCTGAATCGTGGTTCCGCTGGCACTCTAAAAGCAATTGTCCTTTGCTCTCCAAATACCAGTTTCTAACGCAACGTAAAATCTTGCCTTTGCTACCTATGTTACTATCATCAAAAACATTAAGAATATCGTCAGAATGCGTGTAATAAATAGCATGTTCTTGAACAATTTCTTTGTATTTAATTACGCAATTATGCTCTATTTTTTTATCCGGTCTAAAGGTATCAATGTCTAAAGAGACATCGGAATCCTCATCTTCTATACAAGTAGAGCTCAATATTTTAACCACTGATGAAATCATTGAAGAAATCTTCACAGGCTCTTTTACTAGGTAATTTATTGTTCCTGAGTTCGTTCCTACCATAATCCCTTCATTAGTACCACTATTATCTAGATTCATTTCATGGGTGTTCAACATTTCCGCGTACCTCTCCTGTATTGATGCCACTTATCACTCCGGAATTTCTCCCAGAATTACTGACATTTACGCTTCCTGAATTAGATAGGTTTCTATTCTTTTCAGCTTTAATTTCATTTAAAGTATTTCTAGCTTCATTTTTAGCTCGAACTGCAATAACAGTAGATATCACTGTTGCACTTGTAGCAATAATAGTAAGAATCAATATTGTCACTTCCACTTATGCATCCTCCTATTTCCATCATTTACCTTCCTATTATTGTATATCAAAAGTATAAAGATCACCATACCATACTTTTGACGAATCATTTAAAAATAAGGCTTTATACTCTTACGTGTTACCTCTTATTACCCATAATGAAAAAAAACCATAGATATCTAGATATAATTAATATATATACTAAGTCCAAATACTTCTTCCTTATAAGCAAATAATTCTGTTAATATTAATGCATATTGGTCATAATGGGAGGATTGCAATGTATTACCAAGTTCTAATAGAAGTGACAGAGAAGTCCGGTAAAACGACAAGTAGTAGAAGTATTTATGAATTAGATAAAACAAATAAAGAAAGCATATTAAGTGAAATAATTCTTCCATATTTAAAGAAAGATGATTTTCAATTTGACGGATATTTTCTGAAAACGGATAGTATAGTAAGAATTGTAGTAAAAACCACTCAGCAGTCAGTACGAGTACATTCGCAATACGAAAATGATAACATGGAACCTGGACTAATTATGTATGTCTCCCCCGAAGATATAGTTAACTATGATAAGTACACCCGAGATATTACTAAAGAAATATTTTCTGAAGGAAGAAACTTAATTGATACTGGAGTTGTTCAAGACACTATAACTAAAGAGGTAACGGAAGTGGATAAAACCAAAGTATTTATTGTACATGGACACGATGATTTGGCTAAAACAGAAGTTGCACGATTTATCGAAAAGCTCGGCTTTGACCCAATTATTCTCCATGAACAAGCTAGTTCCGGCAAAACCATAATAGAAAAAATTGAAACTTATTCAAATGTGGGATTCGGAATAGTTCTATATACACCATGTGATCTTGGTGGGCAACGCAATAGCAAAGATTTTCAACCACGTGCTAGACAAAATGTTGTGTTTGAGCATGGATTTTTAATGGGTAAAATCGGAAGAAACAATGTGTGTGCACTAGTTAAGGATAAAGTTGAAACTCCGAATGATATTTCAGGTGTTGTGTATATCGCTCTAGATGCGCACAGAGCATGGCATATTGCAGTAGCTAAGGAATTAAGAAATTCTGGTTATACTGTTGATATGAATCTTGTGTTATAAGTGCAATTATCTACCTGCAGCATTCCAAGAAATTAATGCTCATTCACAAAAATATTAAAAAAGGCTACAGTCCTTATATGACAGTAGCCCACCACTAGTTTTGAACCAAGACTATAAAGGCTTTGGCTCATTGTTTTAATGTGACCATTACCTCTACTCTCCGTTTCCCCACTATTTGTGATAAGGTTCACCACAACGAGTCAAACGGCGAACTGTATCAATCATCGTAACGCACAAACGGCGAGAGCTAATTGCCCTCACCGTTTTCATTAGTTTCTGAAAACACTGATGCGTCAAACCTAACTCTATATTTTCTGCTTTACAACTTTACGTGATACAATTTTCTATCTGGTGAACGCGAATTAGTATTTATCGTAGCGGATTCATGCTCCCATCAGCTTATACGTATTAATTATCCTCTTGGTTTTTTGGTCAACAATTAGTTAAAATCAAGAAAGTTAATTAATCGCTCCAAAAATTTCTTTGCATTGTATCCCTTTCTTATGTCTGGAACAATATCGAGATACTTAATCCGGTTTGAAATCTCTATGGCAATTAAATCTGTATACTTATAACCCGAGTTATTATTACCCCATATTTTTTTCAATTCATCCCACTTAACATCGCTTAAAAGTTTATTTATCATGGATTTTTTATAGTGTTCACGATTCTCTTTTCTAAAATGCTCGTAAGCTTCATTAATTTCATATTCTAAAGCATTTTGAACAGCACTTTCCAAACGATCATTTGCATCAAATAATGCTAATGAAAAAGAAGTTAATTTCACATCACTGTTCTCCAAAGCAGTTGCATATTCCTCATTTGCAATTTGCATTGACTGATCATAAACACTGAAATTCCAATAATCTCCATGTCTATTTACAGAGCCACGAATGTAGCCTGCTGATTTAGTGTTTATTATATCTTCTTTTATTTTTGCAATAAGATCTTCATAGTGATCTGTCAAAATATATAAATGACTATACATTTCTTCCTTGATCCGTATCAATTTCTCTTTATGTTTATCTTCAAGACTGTTGGATGCTAGTATATCCAACTGTTTGTTAATTCCAGACAGCTCTTCATCATATTTTATATACATCTCATTTATTTTATATTCTATTGTTTTCCAAAAAGTCACTTGCTCAGTTTCATATTCGGCTAAATTTACTTCATATATTTTTTTCCCAGCTTCTATTCCGAAATACGAGTTGTAGAAAAGCATATTATTACTATCCAAAGAAATAGCCTGCCAATTACTAAGGGCTTCTCTCTTTTTGTTATCTTTACCTGTTTCTCTCCCATTAGCACCATTGACATCGAACAATTCACTTCCACGCTCTAAACCTAATACAAAATTCCGATACTTTAAATCTTGATTTTGAAGAACAAATACATTTTTGAGGAAGCCTTGCGAAACACGATTCCCATATTCATCGATATCATCACAAATGATGCAGATATTATGTTTATCTTCACATATTGCGATGATATCGCTACGTACTGCATCGCCATCAATTCCACGAGTATCAATTACTTTGCGAATTTGATCTGGAACTTTAATATTCCAATCACTTTTTCTTATATATACAATTATTTTCATTGGATATGGGAAACCCTCAATAGTACAATCATTAATTCCTGCTATGGTCTTCTTTAGCCAACTATTTATATCCTCTTCATTAGAATAAGTTATTCTATTTTTAGTACGGGAAGAATAATTAATTTTTTGTTTTATTGCTTCGGAGGCTAGTTCATACAATTGCTTATTTTCATCTAATGGTAGTGTACTGTTTTGTTCTATATATATCTTATACTTATCTTCACTTGTAGGAAATTTAGATAGATTTTCGATGGCCCGTTGAACTTCAATTGAACACTCGACATTAGCTTCCTGCTTAATAACTTTCCGACAATAAGCATCCACTAGTTCGTGCAACTCATCTTCGCCAATCCCTATAATCTCTACTTCAACATTCATTTTCTCATCATCAAAAAAAACAATTTCTGTTTCACATAAAGTCGTTCTTCCTGTGCCTGTTTTTAAAATAGGAATCTCAGATAATGATTCACCTATTCTTAATTTCTCCTTATTAACAAACCCTAATAAATTTGAAATTGCTGTAGATTTTCCAATACCCACTTTTCCAATAAAACAAAGATTATAATTCTCAATTGAACAAATTTCCTCAATCTTTTTCACCCTATTTAACAAAGGACCTACCATTATCTTACTAATATTATTTACAGTAGGTGCTGATCGAACAACATCGATCTTACTTATAATTTCTTTGCATTTAGTCAGTACGAACTTTTGATTCATTTTCCCTCTCCCTCCATATTCAACATTAGATTGTATTTGCTCATAAATACAAGTGACAACATCTCAGGTAGTTAATCAATTCGACATTTTCCAACAAATCCCTTCTCAGAAAATAAGAAAGCACCCGTCAGTTCAAACAGGCGCTATCTTTAAATTTGATATTTGAATCCTAATTATTTCAGCACCAACATTACACTTCACTCCACATGTTATTGCATGTTTACACTCCCATTGGCAGGTTTAGCATCTTCGCTTCAATCTTCAACTCGCACTTTTGCTTTACCACTATTTGTGATACGGTTCACCGTGAATGATCATGAACTAAGTTGCCGGTTACTTCAATGCAGATAGGGAACAGCTTCCGCGATGAACTGATTCCTTCAGATTGAATTATCGTTTCCGTTATCGGAACGCAGCTGCCAGCAAAACTGAAACCACCCACAAAGCAAAATTAATGGGCTCTGCGGTTTATACGATCCACAAACAGAGGGTAACTTGTCTGGTCCTGAACATTTCGGACAACCAAATTTTTCAGATCGTATATTTCATCCCTTAATAGGTCTGAATTTGCACTCTTAGAGCTTCTGGTTAATTTCATGGCGCAACGCTCTAAAGCCTCATCCAGTACCGATTAGATTGTATGTCCCCCAAGTCTCGGTGCAAATGCTGTTCCGCGGCCGTGCAATCTCGCTAACTGCCATTCACTCCCGGAACAGCCTCGTACAATTCCATATGTCTCAGTTTTGACATGATTTTAGAATAAACCTATTGTTATCTTAAATCGAAAGACAAAGCTTCAAGCGTACATTCAATTTTTTAAACAAAACAGTAAGCGGCTTGATCATAGTAGTGATCAGCCACTTACTGCTGTTGTGTTGCCCATCCGAACTTCTGCAAATAAACAATGCGGTCCCTTTAGCTCCCAATACCGCCCTAAATAGAGGAGCGGACAATCTCCTGTTATTTAAAGGCTTTGTCAAACGCACTTTCGATTTTCTCGGCATCCTTGGAGACCGTAAACAAAATATATCGACCTTTGACCTTTAATACATGCTTTTCGACGAGGTAAAATTGCTCGGGACGGTAGTCTTTCAACTTGACCTCTTGAGCCTCGATTCTTTTCATGATTTTTTCCTTAACGCTTTCCGCTTGATTCTCTTGTTTCACTTTGATCACGGCCAGTTCATTTGCTTCCACGTTCGATTCTGCCGTATACAGCACAAAATCCTGAACTTCATCTGCATCGAGATGATACAGCTTCTTAAGCCTGTTCATATCCCCTTTTTCCATATCTTCCATAGAAGCCACTTGCTTGATGCGTTCCTCAATTTTATGGACAGGAACGTCCTTGGTGTCTTCGTTCTTGCCAGAACACCCGATCAAAATATCACATAAGATCATGACGGCAGACAGGACAAACAAGTATTTAATCTTCTTTCCAGTAAGCATCATTACTGACCTCCTTTTTGCATTATTCCACGGAATCCGCTAATGATTTAATTGATGGATCTTCCAAAAAAGTAGTAATATTATACAAAATCAACATGTCGTGGATTTGCCGATCTTCCGTAAGTTTCAGTACATCCCCCTCATAATATCTGAGGTCTATCACATCAATTTCGCTAAAATGCGATGTTAAAAAAGGGATCAAGCTGTTTGCATACGAATCTTTGACAATAAGCAGCCTTCTCCCTTCCGTATTGTCAGTTGTTATTCGGATCACGCCATGATTCCCATTGAAAAATACAGTGTATTTATCCTTCTTGGTGAGATTTACCATGACGTACATCGAATCCGCACTTTGCTGTTCGTCTACATAATCCACGGAAATGGTCCCCGGTGTTCTTGGATAATAAAGCTCAATAGAATCCGGCTGTAAGTGCCTAAACCCGCTTTTCGAATACAAAGATCCATAGAACTGACTGGTGACTTGACGAATGTTGAAATCATCTTCGTTCTTGGGTGTGAAACCCAGTGGCGCGCCCATTTCCCGATAGGCAAGGAAAGCACCTTTGGTCGTCCAGTGATGGTCTGTTTTGTAATAGATCGGTTGCTCCTTGTTCGCCTCTAGAGCGGGGGAAACATCGATACATCGAATGTCTCCGGGAAGAGAATCCTTTATCTTTTCCCAATAGACCATCTCATCACCACCGGAAGCATAAGGCGGCAATTTATCCTGAAGCACTGCAGCGGCCGTCGGCACCAACATCATATATTTACGTAGACCAGGCGTAGCCTTATCAAATGCTTGAACAGCTTTCACCTTGTCTTCCAAATCTCCTTTTTCGGGAGGAGAAAATTTTTGAATCAGGTACCCGTCCTTGCCGATGTAAACCCCATTGCTCTCTTTTTTTCCCATTCCTTGGTCCGCACCGGATTTTAGTCCAATCCAAAAGTCCCTCTCCATAAACTGATCCGATATATACGATTCGAATTCTGAAGTAAACTTGCCTGATCCTAATGTTTCAAGCGAGAATTTCGGGAGCTGCTGCAGCATTCGGTTCTCTGATTCGGAAAATACTTTACTCGGGGTCAGAAAGTTGATAACCAATACCGCTCCGGTAAACATCAGCAGTAAAATGGCGAGTGCGCGATAATATACCTGGTCGTACTTCTTCAAATCAATCACCTCCATTAAAAACGAAAGTATAAGAACGGATTATACGTTTCATTGACCAGGTAAGCTGTTGACGCCACCATAAAGATGAAGTAGATGGCGGAAGCGGCAATCGATCCAAATCGGGCGAACCTGGTTCTGATGTTGGTCAGCGCTTTACTGGGAAACGGCGTGGCACAAACCACCAAAATCAGCAGCAGCAGGGCGTTCGTCGACAGATCGTAGAGCGACCGGTTGTCCACGAACCCATTTGCTCCAGCGCCAAACATCGTTCCGATGAATGTCATGGCTGCAGGCAGATGTTCAAATTCAAAAAATACCCAGCCGATGATCACGATAATTAAGGTGTAGACATGGCTCATAAACGCTGGTAAACGCTGAAACCATTTCAAGAGAAATAGCTTTTCGATCGTGACAAAAAGACCGAAATATAAGCCCCAAATGATAAAATTCCAGCTCGCTCCATGCCACAATCCGGTTATAAACCATACAACCGCCAAGTTTCTCAACTGTTTCAGCATACCAACTCGGTTCCCACCGAGCGGGATGTAGATATACTCACGGAACCAGGCACCGAGCGAAATATGCCACCTCCGCCAAAATTCCGTAATACTCTTGGAAATATAAGGATAGTTGAAGTTCTCCATAAATTCGAATCCGATCATTTTACCTAACCCACGCGCCATATCCGAATACCCGCTAAAATCGAAGTAGATTTGAAACGTGAAGGCGACAATGCCGAGCCATGCGGAAAGAACCGACAGCTCCCCCGCAGGCACCGCTTTGACGCTTGCCCACAGCAAACCGATATTGTTGGCAAGCAGCACTTTTTTAGCAAGTCCTCTGATAAACAGTTCCGCCCCTTCGCCAAAACGGTCCAACGTCACTTTGCGGTTAACAAGCTGCCCCGCAATATCTGCGTATTTAACGATCGGTCCCGCTATAAGCTGCGGGAACATCGTCACGTAGGCGCCGAAGGAGATTAGGTTCTTCTGAACAGTCACCTTCCCCCGATAAACGTCGATTACATAAGACATCGTTTGGAACGTGTAGAAGGATATTCCCACCGGAAGCGGAAGATCTGCTGCCTGCAAGTGCAGGTTAAATAACGAATTAATATTGTCGAAGACGAAACCCGCGTATTTAAAGAAGCCCAGAATTCCCAGGCTTCCAATCATGGATATGATCAAAACTCCCCGTGCAATCGCCTTACGGTGCCTGTATTTTTCGATCAGGATCCCGTTCACATAGTCGAATACCGTCGAGAAGATCATGATGAAAATATAGACAGGCTCGCCCCATGCATAGAAGATCAGGCTTGCGACGAGCAGAATGGCATTTCTAATCCTCATGGGCGATATATAGTAGATCAGAATTGTGACCGGCAAAAAGAGAAATAGAAATATAAGGCTGCTAAAGACCAATCCCCGTCACCTCCAGTTCTTGACCTAGTTGCATGTTATTTCACCCGATCTTTGAGCAAATCCAGCATACGTGCATAAAACTCGGGTTTAAAATGAACGCCGTCCGAACTGTACAAATTTTGGCTGTCCGTAAATATGGAGGATAAATCGACAAATTCGACCTGCTTCTTGCTCGCCAGCTCTTTTAAGCCTTGGTTGTAATCATTGATATTTTTGTAGCGTTGTTCCACTTTTTCAGCTTCCGGCGTAACCGGAGTCACCGGTAAAATCGTTATGGATGCCTTCGGAAGTTTCTCCTTGATGCTGTCGATCAATTTGGCGTAAAACTTCAGCGAATACTGCTTGGGGTTGTCGGTTATTTGGGGCGGCAATAAGATATCATCGGATCCCAGCATGATAAATACATGCTGCGGATTCCGCTCTGCCAGCTTATCGACATCTCCACCCTCCAGAGATAGCTCGGTAGTCGTTCCCGCACCTGCCACTACATTGAAGTCGTCCAAGATGTCATGGTAGGATAGCGCCTCTGTAATCGAATCCCCCAGAAATACGCTGTGTTGAAAAATCGTTTTATAGGAAGTAGTGTTTGACTTCTCCAAGGGAGCCGTTTCATTGACTTCTGCCATAGGCGTCTCGCTTTGCGCATTTTGCCCATTCCCGCATGCTGCCAAGGCGAGTGCGATGCTGCCTAAAAATAGTGTTGAAATGACTTTTTTATACATGGGATCATTGTCCTCTCTTAATTTAAATTTAGGTACTCCTTTATGCCTTCCAGAATGGAAGCAGCTATTCGGCTTTGAACATCTTCTGTCAGCATTGCTTTCTCTTCCTGCGGATTCGTTAAATATCCCGTCTCGATCAAGACGGCCGGCATTTCCGTATCCTTTAGAACAAAATAATCTTGTTTCTTCGCTCCCCGGTCCCGAAAGCCGCTTGCCTGAACTACTTGTCGTTGCATGATATCGGCCAAGGATTGCGAATTCTCATGGTAATAGTACGTTTCCGTGCCCGACACGCCAGGGTCCTCGTACGTATTGCCGTGAATGGATATAAACAGATCCGCACCCAGATCATTGGCAAATTTCGGCCTTTCCCGATCCACCGAGGATATAAACCGGTCGTCCGTCCGGGTCATATACACCTGGATTCGCAGTTCTTGCTTCGCCAATTCCTCCACCTTGTGCGCCAGCTTCAGCGTAAAATCCTTTTCGAAACTTCCGCTGGCCCCTTTCGCCCCGCGGTCTTTTCCACCATGCCCTGGATCAATGACAATTTTATACGGCGTCCCCGGCTGATGAGGTGAATTACTGTTTCCGCTTAATAGGTCCATCATCCGATGGTTTATTTCGGTCTTGCTTCGGCTTCCTGCCCCATCCCCCGAATTGATGCTGTACAGCAAAACGATCAGCACCGCGGACAACAAGAATGCGACCGTCAGTACGGCTTTTCTCATTCTCTCTCTCCTCCTTACAATAAAGAGTGTAATCGCCCGAGATAAAGATAAAGTGCAGATTATATCAAATTGATTTATAGATTCAGGCAGCAATGATAGATAAAAAGAGCCGTCCAACCGAGATCCACATGGGCCCTCGTGACAGCTCTTTCTTCCAAAAAAATTGATCCTGTGCTGCGCAGCAATGGTCTTTCAGATTCCAGTCGTTCGATTCGATGGTCCCATCCCAAATCTTCATTCCTTCTTTTGCGATTTGATCGCGGGTCTTCTTTTCGTTTAACCCGGGGACCGAGCCGTAAGGTGGA
This sequence comes from Paenibacillus sp. J23TS9, assembly GCF_018403225.1. NCBI lineage: Bacteria > Bacillati > Bacillota > Bacilli > Caryophanales > Paenibacillaceae > Paenibacillus > Paenibacillus sp. J23TS9. The sequence goes on from NZ_BOSG01000006.1 coordinate 326,520, forward strand.
CGCACCAAATGTGGATTTTCGCTTTTCGCTGCAATTGGCTTCCTTGCATGAAAAAAGTGGCCTTGACGCCATGTTACCGTAACACGTCGAGAAATTTTGCAAGAAAAATGGCTTGCCGTCTGCGCCTCTTTGCTCTGTGCGTTCTTTCTCTCAGACCCCGACGAAGGTTTGGTCCTATTGTCATTTTCAATCCATCCCCCCTCTCTCAAATAGAAAGAATAACAGGGAAAGATGCAGAAGAAGTGCAGATGAAATCACCGCCATTTAAAAAAAGAGAAAGCGCAGAACCGAGGTCCGCGCTTTCTTCCGTATTCCTACGCTTTTTTATTCAATTGAAAATAAAACAAAACTCCATCGGAGGTATTGGTAACGCCGTAAGCCACCCCGTGCATCTCCAGAATCTTTTTGGAAATGGCGAGGCCTAGCCCGGTACCTCCCGATGACCGCTTTCTGGAAGGTTCGCCGCGATAAAATCGGTCCCAAATCTTCTCAAGTTGCTCTTCCGGGATGGAGGTTCCTTTATTTTCGATGCAAATTTTAACGGTGTCCTGATCTTCCGAGGTGGTTATGAGAATGGACTCCTGCTCCGGCGTATAACGAATCGCGTTGGTGAGGAAATTGACGACGACCTGCTCAATTCGCCGCTCATTCGCCACCACTTCAACAGGTTTCAGTGACGTATTAAGATGTAATTGCTTGGCCTTGATATCCGAAGCCAATTTTGCGCATACCCGTTCGATAACGGCGTCAATATAAAAGGAATCCATGTCCATTTTGTATGTTCCGGATTCATATTTTGCCAATTCCAGCATATCTACGATCAGCAGATCCATTCTTTTGACTTCGTCCTCCATTGCCTTAAAATAATAATCCCGTTTATGGCTTGCCACCCCGTCCTTCAGAATCGCAAGGCAGCTCTGAATGACACTTAACGGGGTTTTCAGCTCATGCGACACGCCGGATATAAATTCTTTTCGCGTATGTTCCAGCTGTTTTTCTTTCTCGATGTCCTGCTGAAGCCGAAGAATATGGGAGTGCAGCCGCTCGGAAAGCTCGTTAATGTTGCGCGATAAGTCGCCGATTTCATCCTTCGTTGTGATGGGGATTTTTTCCGAAAAATCGAGCACTACCATTTGCTTTGTCGTACGGCTGATGCGCAGCAGCGGCCGAGCGATCTGGCGGGAGTAATAAAACGATGCCAGCAGCACGAGAAGCAGAGTGACAATAATGATATACACATAGTAATCTTTGATCATCCCTGTGGCTTCATTGACCGGTTGAAGTGACGTCATCGCGAACAAGTATGCCGGATTACCGTCGCCATCTTGAATGCGGTCCACGAAAATTTTATAGTCCACGCGATTTTCCTCGACATCCATGGTCCGATTCGAATTCGCGGCAGGATCATAGTCGCCGTACAGCAGATCCGCTTGGAAAGCTTTGATACGGTCCAGAAATAAGTGATTCGTATAACGAGAAACTTCTGCGCCTTTCGGTATCCGGACTTTCGCAATGGTTCCTTTGACCAGAAATGTGGGATATTTTTCACGATATTGGATCGCGTTCGTTCGATTGAGGACCTCTCCCTCTTTGTTCACCATCTGCCGATTTTCCAGCCGGTTTTCCTCTCTCATATTGGATACGGTCATCCCCATCCGCTGGATAACCGGCTGATTGTTCATGATCAAGCCTTCAATTGCGATCCGTTCTCCTTCTTTAATCCAAGGAGTGAGGAACGGATTATCGCTGCTGAAGTCCTCTATGTTGATAACACTGTATAGAGGTACGGTCATCGTTTTATTGGAAAGCGCAGAATCATCCGAACGGTCCAGCTTGATCTCCATGAAGAAATCATCCGAATACTTCAAATTACCTTGGGCGTCCAAAGCCGTGATCCAGGTGTTATGCTTTTGATAAAAGTCTTGCTCCGACTTTGCTGTCTCCTGCGTGTTCGAGGCATGATTCAGGTAGTCTTGTTCATAAGCCTGAAGCGCCGCGTTGACGTCCTTCACTTTTTGATGAACATAAAACTGTTTGAAAAATACGGTTTGCAAGGTAAAAATAACAGCAAGGATGAACAAGCATAACCCCGTCGTTAATAGGAACAGCTTAAGAACAATGCCTTTTTTCATAACTTCTCCTCGAACTTATAACCAGATCGAACGATCGTGACAATACGCTTGGCATGTTCCCCCAGCTTGGAACGCAAATTGCGGATATGGCTGTTAACGGTCCGATCGTCGCCGACGATATCATACCCCCAGATTTTTGTAATCAGCTGTTCTCTGGTTATAATAATTCCTTTGTTTTTCATCAGATAAGCCAAAATTTCAAATTCGGTATGGGTCAAACTACAGTTATCCCCATCAACCAAAACCGTTCGGGATGGGAAATGGATTGAAATACCGCCGCAAGACAATGTATCTTCCTCTTGTTCCCGAATCCGCTTTGTTTCCAACAGCCGTTTCGCCCGTGCCAGCAGGATTGGAGGACTGTACGGTTTGGTTATATAGTCGTCGGCACCTAGTTCAAAACCCAGCAAAGTATCGTCTTCATCCGAACGGGCCGTCAACATGATAATCGGAACATTCGAAATCTTTCGGATGCGTTTGCAGACAGACCATCCGTCCAATTCAGGGAGCATGATATCCAGTATGATCAGATCCACCTCATGCTCTTGAAATAACGCCAGAGCATTTTTCCCGTCCCCCGCCTCAAGCACCTCATATCCTTCTTCCAGCAAATAATCTTTCATGATTTCCCGTAAAATAGGCTCATCTTCTACAATCAGTATGGTTCTTGACATAGGACAACCTCTCAACTTTTTTTCTAGAACCCAGAGCGTAAAACTCATAGAACTACCGATTTACACTATATTTGAAATTTGAATTTTTGAAACTTATCCTCAGCATGGATCTACTGTAGAATCTCCAACGAGGACTGTATGTATGATGCTACAAAGGTTATCCTATGGAGATAAAGATTATATGCAGATGAGATGCAGATCAATTAAAAAAAGAGTAGAACATACGTTCTATGATCGGGAAGCGGCGGAAACCTTAGAGTTCAGAACATAGTGATGGCTTCTTTTAGAAAAGAGGACTGACTAATCCGCAATTTGATATGTACGTTGATTCCGTCTCTACGAATTTTGATACCGCCAACTCTCGTATGAAGCATCCTTTTCTTTTGTTGGGTTGAATCTTACGCTCATTTAATTACTTGGGTTAAGCTAACAAATATAGCCCGAACTCAAGAAGCTTCGGGCAGTTTGGCTTTTCAAACAGGTAAATGTGGCCTTTAAACACTACTCCCTCACCAACAAAGCCACACTCTCCACATGAACGGTATGCGGGAACATATCCACCGGCGTCACTTCCACCGTCCGGTACCCGCCATCCTCCAGCACGCGCAAATCCCGCGCCAACGTAGATGGATTACAGCTCACATATACCACACGCTCCGGCTTCATCTCCAGAATCGTCTCCAGCAGCTTCGGATCGCAGCCCTTGCGCGGCGGGTCGACGACGATGACGTCCGCTTCGATGCCATGCTCTTTCCAGGCAGGGATGACATCCTCGGATGCCCCGACTTCGAACGTAACGTTATTCATTCCGTTCAGTTCCGCGTTACGGCGTGCATCTTCAATGGCTTCCGGAACGATTTCAACACCGTACACTTTGCCAGCATGCTGGGCCAAGAAAAGCGAAATCGTACCAATACCACAGTACGCATCGATAACCTTCTCTTTCCCGGTCAACTGCGCATACTCAACCGTCTTCCCGTACAGTACCTCGGTTTGTGCCGGGTTCACTTGATAAAACGAACGTGCTGAAATAGCGAATTTCACATCGCCGATATAGTCATAAATGACTTCTTGTCCCCAAAGGACACAGGTAGTATCGCCGAAGATGACGTTCGTCTGCTTCGTGTTCACGTTCTGGCAGATGCTGACGACCGACGGCAGCTGGGCCTGGATCTCTTGGATCCACTCATCCGCGTGTGGGATCTTGTTACCGTTGGTGACAAGGACGATCATCATCTCGCCGGTACGGAAGGCGACCTTCACGACGACGTGGCGCAGCAGCCCTTGGCCGCTTTCCTCGTCGTACGCGGTAATGCCGAACTTACGCCCGATGGCCTTCACGCGGGCAACGACCTCATCGTTGCTCTCATGCTGGATAAGGCAGGCTTCCATGTCGATGATGCGGTGGCTGCCGCGGGCGTAGAAGCCGCCGACCAGGCCGCCTTCGGTGACGCCCATCGGCACCTGCGCCTTATTGCGGTAGCGCCACGGCTCGTTCATGCCCGCTGTGGCATGAACCTGAATGCCTTCGCTTCCAGGCACGGTACCCGCTGTAGCCATAACCTCCGCATCCACATGCTCACTATCGATAGAAGCAGCACCGTCACGACGCACCACCGGCTCCCCGCTCACCTGCAGCTTCCCGATGCGCACCAGGTTGTCCACGACAAGCTGACGCTTCCAGGCCAACTGTGCCTTATAGTCCATATGCTGCAGCTGGCAGCCGCCGCATTGGTCATAGATCGGGCATGGTGCAGCGATGCGGTCGGGGCTGGCTTGGACCAGCTCCAGCAGCTTGGCATAGCCATACTGCTTCTTGGTCTTCAGCACCTTCACGCGCACCTTCTCGCCGGGAAGGGCTCCGGCCACGAACAGGGTATATCTTTCTGCGCGTCCTACACCTTCCCCGTCATGATTCATCCCGATAATATCGATTACGGCCTCGTCGTTCTTCGCCACCGGCAGTCCGGTGATTGGCGCAGGGGTGCTGCGGCGGCCGGAGTTCCTGCGGCTTTGTCGCTTATTCATGCTGCTCATGTCACTTCTTTCCTCATATATTTCAAGTATTTCGCGGTCTCTGCTCTTCTCGCTGAATTCCACGCTTCAACTTCGTTTCAATCTATACAGAACCCTATGAGCCCTAATTCCAAAGCTCTCCAAGGTCAATTTTAAAATCGTTGATTTATAACAGATAATCTCATATGATCCCACTTATCTGCCTCTCAGAACATTTTACTTTTGACATCTTTCATGCAGTACTCACATCGCCATCCTGCGAAAGAGGTCATTTCACGCAAATTTACGTAGTTTCATTCCGAAACACGTCGTTTCTTACCTGCTTCATCTCTCAAGGGAATTAGGTCCCCTTTACACAAAATCAACTCTTCCAGATACCTTCTCACGCTGGAGCCATGTCTGCATCCATCCTATTATACCAGACATCGCCCCAACGCAAAAAAAGATCAAGATGCCCCGCTCTCCCACCCTTGATTTCCGATGAACAGCGTCTGGACATCTTAACCTACGTGAACTTCTGGTATGTACCGGTTAACGGCCGCGTGGGCCGTCTTCCAAATTGCAACACACTTATACTCACATCTACCTCATCGAAACTGCCATCCACCTACGCAAAAATCCGCAAATGCTGATGCAGTACCGAAAACTGGCCCGGAAGCGATCCGCCCAGTTCGCCGTCGAGGTTGAGCAGCACTTTGCCTGGAGATGTGACTTCCATGGAGCTCGTGCGGAAGGATATGACCTTCTTGTCGTTCATATGCTCCCCGCGCAGCGCAAGTGTAACGACCCGTACGAACTCCGCCAGGTTGCATTTCTTGAGGGCAATCACGTCGAGCAGACCGTCGTCGATCCGTGCTCCCGGTGCCAGCTTCTCGAAGCCGCCGACCGAGTTCGTGTTGGTGATCAGAAAGAGCATGAACTCGTCATGGATCGTCTCCTGTCCTTCGGCGTTGATGATCAGCTCCTGCGGTGACAGGCTGACCATTTTCTCGACACCTTTAATATAGTAAGCCAATTGGCCGATCATCGTCTTCAGGCGGCTTGGCACATCATAGGTAAGCTCCGTTAATGTTCCTCCACCCGCAATGTTGATGAAATAACGGTCATTTGCTTTCCCCACATCGATCGGACGGGTCTGCTGCCGGATCACCAGATCGCAGTAGTCCTCCCAATTCCTTGGAATGCCGAGTCCACGGGCAAAATCATTCGTGGTTCCCAGCGGGAACACGCCGAGCGGAGGCACATTTTCCTTGCCTGCCATCCCGTTCACGACCTCATACAAGGTGCCGTCGCCGCCAGCGGCGATAATCATATCGTATCCGCGCTCCACCGCATCCGCGGCGGACGCGGTTGCATCGCCTTCACCTGTTGTTGCATGACAGGAGGCTTCGATGCCGCCTTGGTCGAGCCTCTGGAGAATGTCCGGCAGACGCCGTCTCATTTCCTCTCGGCCTGAGCTGGGATTATAAATCAATCTTGCTCTTTTCATTTACCATACGCCACCTATTTTAGGATTTGCACATGACCATAGAATCACCAAAGGTATCTTATCTGTAGTCCATTCTATAATCTTTACCGCTAATTTTCTGCATAAAATAATTCACGGCATAAAGCCGTCAAACGAATTTACACAAAATCCGCTTCCGTTGAATCAAAAAAACTCCCGTACAGAAAAATATAACTTATTATTCCACTTTTAACCAGTCTTGAATCTGCTCATCGAGCCATACAGTCAGCAGCGGATGCGGCAGCAGCGCTTTACCGGAATATAGGTAGCTCAGGCCTTCGAGGCGCTTCGGAATCACTTCCCGGATAAAATATCCCTCACTCAAAAAGAGCGGAGCTGCAATAACCTGCATCCCGCGTTCCTTCTGCCAATATTGCACTTTGGTTCGCACGCTGTCCGGCCGCAGCAGCGCAACATCGGTCGCGGCCAGTCCGCTGATCTCACGCACCTGCTCCGCAAGACGCGCCAGTCCCTGCTCCCAGCGCTGCCGGAAGCCTTCATGGCTGCTGCCATGTCCGATCAGGACAAGCGCCTCCTGCCCTGGATTCTGAGATACAGCCTTCGCCTTGTCCCAGATCATTTCCGCCACATAGGGCCCATGCTCAATCGGCGAACCATAATGAATTCTCGCATGGACACGAAATGGCGCCAGATCGCTCTCAAAGGACGGAGCATCAATGACGCCAAGCGCATACGCGATTTCATTCACATGTGTGCTCCCCGAAGATACGAACAGCGGAATAACCAGGATGTCTGTGACGCCCTGGCTCTCAAGCAGGTTGAGGCCATCCTGAATCAGCCGCCCTTCTACAATTTCCAAGAACGAAGCCGCCACAGGGAAGTTTCCCCGCAGCGGCAGCTGATTGATGGCATGATCGACCAGATCGACCCAAGCTTGTTCCCTTGAGCCGTGACTGATGACGAGTACGCCCTGTTTGCGCATCTTATCGTCCAAGACGCTCTAATGTCATTTTATACCCATCGTTGCCATAATTCAAACAGCGCTTCACACGGGAAATGGTCGCCGTGCTTGCTCCTGTTTCAGCCTCGATTTGGTTGTACGTATTGCCTTTACCAAGCATGCGCGCAACCTCCAGGCGCTGGGACAGCGACTGGATTTCATTCACGGTGCACAGGTCATCGAAAAACACGTAGCATTCTTCAATGTTTTTGAGCGTCAAAATTGCCTCGAATAATTGGTCAATACTTTTATCATTAAGTTTCTTCAGTTGCACTGAATCATCATCCCCTACTATTACTATGTAATTTCATTGTACCCGAGCGAGTATAGACTTTTCAAGCATTAACGAATTCACGCACTACAGAGTCACAAGATCAGACTGCCATAGAGCCCCCTGGCATCGCCCCTCAGACATATCCTTAATCTCGCATTTTAGCTAATATTAGTCATTTAAAAGGCATACCAATAGCGGCTCTCTGCATGTTGATCTGTAGAGCCGAAGCGGTTAGTTCTCTCTTGGTCTCTGTCCGGTAACCATCTGAATATCGAATGCTGCAAAATCCTGCTGAATATCATCGCCGCCTTGAAAACGCTTTAATTATACCTCAGCAACGCAGTAATGTATAGATTTGGAACAGTAATTTTACAATGCAGCTTACTCTGGAGCGTCTACAGAGTTACTTCCAGACCGCCTCTTTCGCCCTTCCTATCCCCTCAAACTGAAGCGATGAAGCATATCCTTAAGGTCAGCAAACTCCACTTCAGCAAAAAAGAACCCCGGCGCTCCCGGGTCCATAACCTGTATGAAGTTCTTCTTACCGCATGCTCTGGGTATTCGCCCGATTCCGCTCCTATCCCTGTCTACCGGGCATTCGTCCATACCTTATGTTTGCCCATGACATACAGTATAGTAAAACAACCCAAAAAGGAAAGTGATACCATGCCTGAGCATTACTATCACCGCAAGCCTCAAAACGATCAGCGCTCGCTGAACGGCGGTCCTTTTTCCCCTTACCCATCCTATTCACCCTATCCGGGTATCCCTTATAACGACTTCGCCGGCCCCGGTACGGGGATGGTTCCGTTCCAGGGTGCCGAAGCTTTGGCAGGTGCAGAAGCATTAACAGGGGCCGAAGCTTTGACCGGAACGGCAGAGCTCGTAACTGCTGCAGCCGCGCCGGCAGCCGCAGCAGCCAAAACCGGCTTCTCCCTCGCCAACATCGGCGAGCTGAAGGGGATAATCGACCGGCTGGGCGGCATTGACGGCATCGTCAACAATATCGGGAAAGTGCAGAAGGTCATGACCGGCGTTCAGCAGGTCGCACCGATGTTCAAGCTCTTCTTCGGCAAAGGCAAAACCAACAGTGCTTCCAGCGGAGATTCCCGTAGACGCAGACGTCGGAAGAGAAAAAACACAAACAAGAAATCCTCTTCCAGCAAACGTAAAAACACCGCTTCCCGTTCCGGAAAGTCGAAACCATCCTCCGGCAAAAAGCGGCGCTAACCAGACACATAAGATCCATCTTTGAGATTGTAACAGCATGAAATCCTTGTCCAAAGTTCGCTTCCGAATCCGATGCTATCAGCTTTGACGACTGGTCTGAAAGCCTGTAAGATATCCGTCTTAAATGCAGGGGGCGTCATGCCCCCTTTCTATCATCTCACATCTCTCGCCAAAACAGTTCCGGATTGGCGATATTCTCGTTTTTATATTCACATACGATCTCTTTCAGCCCGATTGGGGTGTCAAAATCAATGGCAAGCCAAGGATTCATGTCCGGCGGACCAAAACTAACCTTCAGATTCTTGGACGTAGTATCAAAAACCATGCTTCTGAGCGTCCCCATCCCGCTTGAATAATAATGGCAGCAAGGACCATACGGGTAAGGGGTGGACAGCAGTGCTTTAACCTTCTCCTCATGAATGCAGGGTGCATCCCGCAATAGCGAATTCCAGACGGATGAATAACGGATTTCGGAATTCCAAAAATGATGTTCATCAAATTCCTTCATTTCATGGCTCACATAATGATTGGTCGCTACCAAGAACCCGCCAACCGGCTTCCGCACGGACATTCTTTTTTGATTGGGCGAAAAGCTTGCCACCTCGAACAAAGATACCTGATGCGCAGCGTCTGCAACCATAATATTTACATTAGTACATAACGGAATTTCTTCCAGTAAACACTGAGCTTCGTATACATCCTTGCAGCGGTCCAACAGAGCGCGAATTGCAACCCAGAATTCACAACCATTTCCTCCAAGCGGTTTCAAATAAGCCGTGCTGGACATGGAAACGACGAGCCCATATTCATTCATCCCATCCATTCGTCCCGCATTCTGCAGGGAGAATCCCATATGTTTGGGTTTTCCGGTTACCCGGGTAACGCATAGGCTCCTTTCGTCCTTCACGAAATATTCATAACTCCTTCCAACATATAAATGCCCGTCACTCGTATTCTCCGGAAGGACTGCAAATTGGCAGCAATGGGGTGATTGATGATATGAGTTGGCGTAACATATGATTTTTTCCGCTTCAAAGTTTAATTCATCTGCAAACCCTTGGATTTCATCCGTAAAGCCGGGGCATATGCTATCGATCATCATCATTTTTTTATGGGCCTGTGCCGCAGATATATAGTTCTGCCCCTCCATTGGACTGATAAAATAGGCGATGTCATCCGGATAATGTTCTTTTAATGTGACCGCCCGCTGCTTTCCCACCTCATAATGACTTCCTTCCGTCACATGGATATCAAAAATCATCGGTTCTTTTTGAACAAGCGTCTCCATACATCCCAACCTTTCCGATATTTGCTGGCCTCTTTAACGTTTTTTCTCCTTCCCGCCGCAAGCTTATCATTATAAAAAAATTAGGTCTAATGGAGAATCCGTCATCCTCATCCCAATAATAGATATATAAAAAAAGCCGCGACATGCGGCTTTGAATGAATGTATCAGCTTCATTGATTAGCTATAGCAGACCCTTCAACCGTCTACAGGTAAATCTTACTTGAACCAGCCCCGCTTAAGGAACCACAGCACCATACCGCCGCCCAGCACGAACATCAGCAGCATGACAGCCGGATAACCGAATTTCCAGGCCAGCTCCGGCATATTGGTGAAGTTCATCCCGTAAATGCCTGCGATCAGCGTCAGCGGCATGAATACGGTCGTAATGACCGTGAGCGTCTTCATGATCGAATTCATCCGGTTGGAATTCAGCGAAATATAGCTGTCCCGCAGATCCGCCGTCATTTCACGGTCCGCCTCAATCATGTCGGTCAGCTTCAGCAGATGGTCATAAATATCTCCAAAATACACTTTATGCTCGTTATTGCTTTGGACATGCTGGGAGTTGACGATCCGGTACATCAAGTCCCGCATCGGCACCACGGTGCGGCGCAGCTTCAGCAGGCGTCCCCGCAGATCGAATACCTGGTTCATCAGGTCCTCGACGGATTCCGTGCTCCCCCGGTTCTCCAGCTCTGCCAGCTCATCCTCGATGCTGAATACGCTGGGAAAATATTTGTCTACGAGCTTATCCATCACGTTATAAGCGCAGGAGACCGGTCCACGCGACCAGATTTTACGGTCATGGGCATGCTGGATAATCTCGGTCCACGCCTCATCCACTTCCTGCAGCTCTTTACTGTGAAAGGACACGATGAGGTTTTGCCCCAGGAACAGATCCACTTCCTCCACATGCAGGCTATCCGGGTCGAGCGCATGCAGCACGAAGAACTGCAGATCATCATAATAATCAAGCTTCGGACGCTGCAGCACATGCAGACAGTCCTCCACCGCCAGTGGATGAAAATGAAAATATGTAGTCAGAAGCGCCGATTCCTTCGGCGTTGGTGCATTGAAGTCCACCCACATCCAGGCGTAATCCTCCGGCTGAATCTTCTCCAGCGGAATTCCGGTCACGACCTCATGCGAGCGGGTTATAGCCAGCGTACGTATCATCGGTATTTGCGGACCCCTTTCACCTGAAGACTTTGCATGAATTTAAATTGCAAAATCCCGACCTTCTTAGGTACCCTCTATTGTACATTATCAGCAGTCTGGTCATGAAATCATCCATTTTCCAGCATACAAAAAAGCCAACCGATTCGATTGGCCTCCACTCTATTCCTATTGTTTTGTCTAAAATAGTATTTTAAAAATAATACCTGCCAGTATGGCGGAGATCGGAATCGTAATAAACCATGTAATGACGATTCGTCCAGCCAGCGACCATTTCACTTCGGAAAAACGCTTCGCGCTGCCTACACCGAGTATTGCGGAGGTTACCGCATGGGTTGTACTGACGGGCAGATGCAGCAAAGTTGCGCCGAAGATGACGGAAGCAGAGGTAAAATCAGCCGCAAAACCGTGAATTGGTTCGATTTTGAAAATTTTCGTACCCATCGTCTTGATAATCTTCCAGCCGCCAATGGAAGTGCCGAGCGCCATCGAGGTCGCTGCCGCAATTTTAACCCAAAGCGGTACTTCAAGACTATCCAGATGTCCGGAAGTGACGAGAGCAAAGGTGATAATCCCCATGGCCTTTTGCGCGTCGTTCGTACCATGTGTAAAAGACTGTGCTGCAGCCGTAAGGATCTGCATGGTGCGGAAGCCTTTGTTGACGGTATGCGGACTCTTCTTCGCAAAAATCCATTTGAGGATCGTCATAATAATATAACCGATGACAAATGCAATAAGCGGAGACAGCAAAAGTCCTTCCACGATTTCAATGAACCCGCTCCATTTGAGGTGATCCGAACCGGCTCCAACAAACACCGCACCGGCCAAAGCACCGATCAGCGCATGCGAGGAGGAGGACGGAATGCCCAGCCACCAGGTCGCCAGATTCCAGATAATCGCAGCAAGCAATGTGGCGGTAACCACTTCCAGGCCGTTATCTAGCGTTGTCGGATCCGTAACGCTGCCACCGATTTTCTTCGCAACGCCCGTGAAGAGAATGGCGCCGAGGAAATTCATGAATGCTGCCAGTATGATCGCCGTACGCGGCTTGAGCGCACGAGTCGATACCGAGGTTGCAATCGCATTGGCCGTATCATGGAAACCGTTAATGAAGTCAAACGCCAGCGCAAGGAAGATAACAATGCCTATAACGAAAAATGATGATGTATCCATGTTTTAGTAGACCCCTTACGAGTTGCTCATAATGATCGATTCCAGCATATTGGCCACATCTTCACATGCGTCTGTGGTTGTTTCCAGCCGTTCGTAAATCTCTTTGCGCTTGATCAGCTCGATCGGATCTTTCACTTTCGCAAACAGCTCTTTAATGCAGATGCGGAGCAATTCGTCGCCCTGATTCTCCAGATCGTTTAACCGGATCGTATATTCACGGATCGCCAGAAGCTTTTTCTGGGATAACAGGTGAATAGCTTTTTGAATCTCGTAAGCCGATTGCCGCAAAATTTCCGCAAACTGTACGATATAATCGTCAGGATCCGGCAAATGATACATATCGAAGCGGGAAGCACAAGCCTCCAGCCCGTCCATTACATCATCCAACGTGGTCGTCAAATCCATGATATCGTCGCGTTCGATCGGCGTGATAAACGTTTTGTTGAGTTCCGTAATAATGGTGTGTGTAAATTCGTCACACTGCGACTCAAACTTTTTCATTTCATTGGCAAAAAGAAGTACATCCTGGAGATTGTTTACATGCTGAGCGAAATAATCGGCAGCTTGTACAATCGTATCGGCCATATTCTCCAAAGTTTGGAAAAATATGTCCTTTTTCTTCAATTTCATACGATAACCCCTTTACTTAAAATTGCCGTGAACGCGCGAAAAACAGAAAAATGACAACCCTAGTTATTTTATCAATCCGTGACACACTTTGTAAAGATAAGCACCTTTCTATTTTAACGGAATGTAAAGGCCATTTCAGGATTTCTTACTTATAATTACCCATTCATACGCAAAATTATCCAAGGCTTGGATGTTTGATTCCCAGCATTTTCATAATTCATCTAAGCTCTCCGCCTTACGACTGATGAATTTCGACATGGCTGTCGAAGGTTGGCGCATTCGGTACAATATTGAAATACGTGGTACCCGGGAACAGCGGCACTTCCTGTCCGTCCTTCATGAAGCGGATGACATCTCCCTTGGTACGCACCCATTGCCCCTTAATGACCTTTCCCCGTTGCAGCAAAATAGCCTCTCCACCCGAACCGACGTTTACGGCAAGGCGGCCCACATCATCCAGCGTCTTATGATCCGCTCCCAAAATAATCACATTCGCAGCGGTGAGCTGCTGCCCCGTATTCAGGTCAATATGCGGCTTGCCGTTAATGGAGCGCAGATATACTTTGCTGGCCTCATGATACTGGTAGGACACCTTGTAGCTTTTGAGCAGGAATGTGATATCCACACCCGAAGCGTTGCCGCCCTCTGGAATGTCGTCCTCAGCACGGAACTTATAGGAAGGTATGTTTACATCCTTTTTGTATCCATGCTTGTCAGCACCCTCACGGAGCTTGTCTGCACTCGAATACAGGTTATGCGGTGCCTTGCGCGACTTGTCTCTCCAAAAGTATGCCCCTGCGTTGCCGATTTCATCGAGATCTTCCTTATGCTGCTTCTGCAAAATCGCATAGGCATCATTGCTGCCGCCCGCATGCACCAGGACGCCGCCATAGCTTTCGCCGATATCGATCAGATAAGGACGGATGCTGCGGATCGGCCCGATGGTCTCTTCGGTTCCCTTGCTCTGGAAAATACCGATCAAACGCGTAATGCCGCCTTCAGCCAGCACTTCATATACGATATCCGCCTGGGTGAGTCCGGACTGCGGGCGCGCAGCCGGTGCATTGTTAATCATGATGGACAACGGACGTGTCGTTACAGGCTGATCCACAGGCAGTCCGGTCAACGGCGCTGTGTAAGCTGTCTGCGGTTCTCCTGATGAAATCGGATCTTCCTGCGCCGGCTCATCCGGAGGCGTCTGCTCCTCCACGACTTGCGCTTTCGGCGGATCTGCCTTGGGCTGTCCGCAGGATACGAGTATTGACCCCAATAATGTAAAGCAGATCAAGCTGCTCCCCAGCTTGAACCCCCATCCTTTTCTTAAGCTGTTACTCTTCTTCATATATTACATTTCCCCCTTAACGGTTCTCCCTGCTCCTTATGTCCACTGCTCCTCTGATCTGTCATCCCTTTTCGCTTCCTTTTGTTCCCATTTAAGCATAAAAGGCCGGGTTTGTCTTTGCTAACCATATAGAATGTATAAGATAATTTTAAATTTAATCTAAAATTGTGATTTAAATCACATATCATGTGAATTAATTCACATATAATAAAGACATGAAAGAGATGATCATCTTCCAACAAAAAACAAGAAGCTTACAACAAGAAAAAGCATCTACTGCAAAGCTTCCTAAAAACAATAAAAAACTTGAGGAGTGGATTGTAATGTTCAACAACTGGCTGAGAAATAACAAAGTGGCAATGTGGTTACTGACGGTGGTCCGGATCTACCTTGGATATACCTGGATCAAAGGCGGCATCGAAAAATTAACGGGAGGATTCGATGCAGGAGGCTTCCTGCAAGGAGCTATCGCCAAGGCTAGCGGAGATCATCCGGCAGTTCAAGGCTGGTGGGCTGCATTCCTGGAGCATGGCGCACTGCCTGGAGTGAAATTGTTCAACGTTGTTATCCCGCTCGGTGAAACGCTGGTCGGATTGGGACTCATCCTGGGTACCTTCACTACCTTCGCAGCCCTGATGGGTATGGTGATGAACTTCGCCTTCCTCTTCTCGGGTACGGTAAGCACCAACGCACAAATGGTAGTGCTTGAAATCTTCATCGTCGTCGCTGCCGCGAATGCCGGACGCATCGGATTGGATCACTGGGTAATGCCTTATGTACGCAGCCTCTTCCACAAGAAAGTCCAAGATCATGCTCCAGCACCTGCTCCAAAAGGCGGCATGACGAAAACCAAAGGCGCTGCATAAATAAACAACCAGGAACATCGATCATAGCGCATCAAAAAGAGCCGGGCTGGTATTTCCAGTCCGGCTCTACTCATGTTATCATTCATATTCTTCTTGATCAGGAGCCGAACATCCAGCAGTTCAGGCTGAGGTTACCATACTGGTAAGCCTGAAAGAGGCGCTTGGCTTTGCGGTCATCATCCGCCGCACCCATCGCATAAAAGAGCGGGGTGAAATGCTCCACTCCATAAGAAGGCACCGCCTGGCGGGCATATGGAGCTTTTTTGTCATAATCAAACAACTCATGAACCTTCCAGCTTTCCAGCTGCTTGGCGATCCATTCATCGAACTCTACGGCCCATGTATCCGGTTCACCCGACTGGCTGATCATGCGCAGGTTATGCACAAGTCCGCCGCTGCCGATCACCAGCACATTTTGCTGACGAAGCTCCTTCAGCATCGCGCCGATCGCATACTGTTCTGCGGGGGAACGTCTGGAATCCACAGATAGCTCTACAACCGGAATGTTGGCGTCAGGGTACATTTTCTGCAAAATCACCCAAGCTCCATGGTCTAGCCCCCGGCCGAGAACCGGTTGGTACGACAGATTGCCAGCATCGAACAGCTGCCCAATCTGCTGGGTAAGCGATGCAGAGCCCGGAGCCGGATACCGCAGTTCGTACATGGCTTCGGGAAAACCGTAGAAGTCATGCATCGTACCGTGGGATTCATCCACGCTGACGGACTGGTCAGGACTATCCCAATGCGCCGAAAAAACGGCAATGGCCTCCGGAGTAGGAAGCTCCCGTCCCAGGTTTTCCAGAAAACGCGTGTATCCGTTATCTTCCAGGGCGAGCATAGGTGAACCGTGCGCTACAAATAAAGATGGTAATGTCATCGATGTCAACCTCCACACGCCAGTATAAGTTGCTACTTATATTTTACCGTGTATGAAGAGATAATTCCAATCTCTGTATCACTGCTGGCTGTATTTATTTCAAGTATGGTATAGTTATGCGCATTTTTCTGCCGTTAGATCATCCAGTGCTGCCAATCCTGCTGCAGCGTCTTCTGCTCGTTTAACCATTCTTTGGTCCGGTGAATCAGCTGCCCGCAGTGCGGACCTGAAGAATAGGTGTGATTCCCCTGGAAAATAATCTCTTTGTCGCAGCGGCCCTCGGACCGCATCCAGAACACCTTTTGGTACAGAAAAGCGTAATCGACCGGAATGGTATCATCCGAGGTGCCATGAACGACAAGTACATTGCCAGTGAACTTGATGGCCTCCTGAAACGGCTGATATGTTCCGAGCGAATCAAAAAATGCAGGTGCCAATTCGAATCCAAGATAATCGGAGCTGCCCGTCTTGACCGCGTGATCGTACACCTCACGTCCGGTGATTTTCACGATATCGCTCAGCGGATACCCTACCGCCGACCACAATACCAGATTCTTCACCCTGCGGTCACGTACGGCAGTCAGAATGGCCACGGCACCGCCGAGACTATGCCCGATCAGCGTCACCTGGGATGGATCAACATTTCCGCAATCAAGGGCATAATCAAGCACAGACCGGGTCTGGGCAATCATGGATTCCAGCCCTTCCTTACCGTAATCGCCGGTGCTTTCGCCGCAACCAGCATAATCGAAGCGCAGCACCATGTTCCCTTCCCCTGCCAGTTCCCTGGCAGTCTTCACGAACAAACGGTCCACGCCAACCCGGCTTCCGACGAAGCCATGGCAGATGACAACCAGCGGAGCACGCTCCCCGCAGCGTCCGTCCTTGCCTTCCTGCTGCGCTGGATAATGCAGGCTCGCGGTCAGTTCCTCCTGGCCATGTCGGATCATGATCTGTCTTTCCATGACTCCACTCCCCTTTACATGTTAGATACATTCATATTTTCTATATATTATATAATTCCGATAAGTTTAATGAGATATAAGTTTGAAGTCCATATTATCACCGCAGGTTTGCGTGTGTCAATCCTAATCCGTATGGCTTTTTTGTAAAATGATAAGGTTTGGTATGGAATGGGCAATCGTGGCAGAAACTATGGGTCAGACCTGCTATAGAAAGGGACTTGGATATGTGGCAGCAATGGATCTCTCATATACGCGAACATCCCCTCTCCTGGGTGCTCGCTGCCTGCGTTATATTAGCCATTATCTATGTGGCTCTCAACTATGAAAAACTTTTTTATCAGGAATGAACTATTCAGGACTTACCGGGCCTTGAATTCGGCTGTTCCTGTTCCTATACTTGTTGTATACGGAGGAACGGATATGACAACAAGACAAATGATACAAGAGAACAACCGTCTGCGGGAGCAGATGACGCCGGCAAACCGGGATTTTTATGAGGATATCGTCGTTTACGTGCGCGACAGCCGGGTAGACCGGCCGCAGGGCGAACAGCGTCTGCTTGAACTGGCGAAGGACGTGCTGGACGCGCAAAAGAAAGGCCAATCTGCCTCGAAGCTGCTCGGTGGGGATGCAGAAAGCTATGCCCGCTCAGTCGTTGAATCGCTGCCGTCCGTTAAGCCTATCGAAGGAACCGCCTATTACATCATGATCGCCTGGACCGCTCTGACCATTCTGTTCCTGGTGGAGGCCGTAATCGGTTATGGGGCGCAGCTTGCAGGTTACAGCGGTAGTCCGCTGAACCGCATCAGCCTGCTGGCCATCATTCTGATCGCTGTTGGCTCCATTGTGATCATGGAAGTCCTCATGAAGTCGCTGAGCAAACCGCAGGAAAACGAGAATAAGAAGCCGGGAATCAACCTGAAAGCCATCGGCATCTACCTGATTGTGATGGTCGTTGTGATGGTGATTGGTTTTTCACTGCGCAGCATGCTGCCCGTATTTACGGTACCGCCTGGGCTTAGCCTGGTTCTGTGCATTATTGGCATTCTTGGGATCCGGTTTATCTTTTTACGAAAATCCAGATAGGAAACGCTTGGGTAAAAACATCTTTGTACTGCACAACGCATGCGTTTGTTGCTGACAAAGATGTTTTTTTGCGTGAAGGGTGAATTCTTGAAATATTTCCAAGTTTCTTTCAAATGTTTACAAGTCCGAAACAAACGGACACCCTGGCGAAACAACATGTGGGTAATATGTGATTAACGAAACCTTGGAGGTGCTTTTTCAATGAAATTATCAAAATCCGCAGTCACAGCCGCTGCCCTCATAGCCGCAATCAGTTTACAAGCAGGTGCCGGAGCGATTCATGCCGCCGGAACAACCGCTGCTCCCAAAGTCATCTCGGCTTCATCAGCAGCTTCCGCCAAAACGGCGCATCAGAACGCAGTCTACAACCATATGATGAGCTTGCTCAAATCCCCATCCAAGCAAGCTGAAGCCGTAAGTTATATGGAAAAGAATATCTATCAAGTGTCGCCTTGGCAGGGTTCCATGATGGTGCTGAAGCTCGAAAACGCTGAAAAAGCGAATCTCGACGCCTGGAACAATAAGTTTTTCAAGGACAGCATTCAGAGCAAACTGATGAAGCTTATGAAATCCGGAGATGACATGACATCCCTAATCAACAAAACCAGCGACAAAAGTCTGAAAAGCTTGCTCAAGGGCGCCCGCGATAGCGGCTACATGCTGCAAACATCCGAAGGCTCGTTCTATCTGGTACTGGATTATCCACGTTTCCAAAAGGTACGCTCCTATGTCTCTACCGACATCAAGAGCTACATTGATATCATGACAACGGAAACCAAAGCTCCGTTTGCCAATGACGGCGCCTTGTCCATCGGATGGACGGAAGTGACGAAGCGAGCATTGTCGCAGGAAGCCTTCGTGAATTCCTTCCCGCATTCCAACCGTACAGCCCAAGTGAAGTCGCTGTATACCATGTACCTGAGCATTTCGATGTCCGGTCTCAATAACACACCGTTGTTTGACTATGACACCAAAAAAGCCGATGCCAAGGCCAAAGCGGCCCTGCAGGCTGCTGTCAGCAAAGGGGATCCTTCCAAAAGCGTTTACCTGAAAAAGCTGAAAGGTTTCCTCGACGTGCTGGAGAAAAACAATGACATCCTGACACCCGAAGTCGATAAATACAGAAAAGCTGCTTCCGGCATGTAATAACGCCTATTAGACCGGCCGTAGTAATCGCAATAAGGTCTCTGCCCCTCTCTGCTTCTAAACGGAGCGGGCAGGGGCTTTTTTTATGCGGGTAAGGTAGATCACATTCAAAAACGAGCTGCAAAATTTGGTATGAAAGCCTGAGTTTGAAAGCATTGTTTACGGTTAAAGTATGGGGGAAGGGGAGTTTTGCAGCATGAGAAAAATAAGCATCATTGTATTAGGACTGATCCTGCTCATTGGAGCTGCGGGCTGCTCGTCCAAGGAAGCGGAGAGCGTCAGCAACTCCGATCAAGTCAGTACCAATAACGGTACGGATACCGGCACTGGTACTAATACGGATAGTGAAAATAATACCAATACCAATACCTCTACTACTGCTCCAACACCTGCGAAGGAAACGAATCCAGCTGAACAAGCAGCTGCCGATTTGCAAAAGGCCACATTTAAGGTAACTCCGCAGGAAGCTCTCGACCTCGCTGCCACCAAAGGCAAAGGAGATGTCACCAAACTGGAGCTGGAGCTGGAAAATCAGGTATATGCCTACAAAGTCGAAATGATGACCGATACGCAAAAGACCAAAATAGGTATCCATGCAGACGACAAGAGCATCCTCGAAAATAAATCCGAACCGCTGGATAAAAGCAAGGTTAAAATCGACCGGCAGCAATCCAAAATCGACCTGACAGGAATCATCGATGAGAAGAAAGCCATGGAGATCGCCACCCAAAAAGTGAACGGAACCGTTTCCGAATGGAAAATCGAAAGAAAAAACGGTCCAACGTACTATGAGGTTGACGTACACAATGCCAGTAAAGAACATGAAATCAAGATTGATGCCAAAACCGGTAAAATCCTCAGTCTTGGCGAGGATGATTAAACCGGATTTAGGGCTACGGGTATGACCTGCAAGTTTACCACAGGAAGGCTTCCGACAAGCTGTCGGAGGTCTTCTTTTTTTGTTTTTTGGATGCATGGTGGGATTCTCAGAATCTACCACTATTATCCTGTAAATTATTTTCTGTATTTTCGGATATTTAGAAAATTATTTTCTAAAAGCGTTTACAAATTATTTTTATTTTGTTAGCCTATAGGCATTAAAAGGAAATCAATCTTGCGATAAGAGGAGTGGAGAACATGCAGCAATATGACGTAGTTGTCATGGGCGGAGGCATTTCCGGATCCATGGCTGCCATTGCCGCTTCCAAAACCGGAGCCAAAACGCTGATCGTCGAATCTCACGGTTTTCTGGGCGGTACGCTGACAGCTAATGGGGTAGGTCCCATGATGACTTTCCATGCCGGTGACAAGCTGGCGATTCAGGGATTCACCGATCAGCTCATCGAACGGCTCAAAAGACTCGGCAAATCTCCAGGGCATATTTTCGATACGGTAGGTTTTACATACTCCGTTACCCCGTTTGACGCCGAAGCCATGAAGCATGAGCTTGAGCTGATGGTCACGGAAGCAGGCGGTGATATCCTGTATCACACGATGCTGGCCGGTGTTCAGACGGAAAATGGGCGAATCACGGGTATTACGATATGTAATAAATCCGGCATCAGCAGGATCCAGGCCTCCGTCTTCATCGATGCCACAGGCGATGGAGATCTGTCTGCAGGCGCCGGTGTGGAATACACCAAGGGTCGTGAATCGGACGGCGCCACGCAGCCAATGACCTTGAAAATGAAAATGTACAACGTCAATATCGCTAAGGTCAAGGAGTATATTCATAGCCATCCCGAGGATTTCCCTCTATACAATGGGGATACCTCCATTATTGAGAAATCCCCCCGCCTCTCTGTCGGCGGCTTTGACAGCCTCTTCAAAAAGGCCAAGGAACGCGGCGAAATCTCCATCCCGCGCGAAAATATCCTGTTCTTTGAAACCAATAACCCTGGCGAAGTCATCCTGAATACAACCCGCATTCTCGGCCATGACGCGACCGATGCGCTCAGCCTGAGCCGCGCCGAAATGGAAGGCCGCAAGCAGTGCCGCGAGCTGGAGCTGTTCGTACGCAAATACATCCCCGGATTTGAGGATGCCGTCGTCGAATCCACGGGTCCGAACATCGGTGTCCGCGGTTCGCGCCAGATTAAGGGCGTTTACACACTGACCGCAAGCGATATTCTGGAGCAGCGCCTGTTCGAGGATACAATCGCCCACTCCGGCTACCCGATTGATATCCACAGTCCGGACGGCGAAGGAACCAAGCATCAAAAACTGGAATGGGGCGGCATGTACAGCATTCCATTCTCCTGCATGATCTCGGACTCCGTGAAGAACCTGATCGTCATCGGCCGCTGTATCTCGGCAACCTTCGAAGCGCAGGCTGCGATGAGAACCACGCCGACCACGGGCGCCATCGGTCATGGCGGCGGCGTTGCGGCAGCACTCGCAGCACTTGAAGGACAGAATGTGCAGGATGTGGACATCAAGAAGGTGCAGACGATTTTGAAAGAGCAAGGAGCTTATCTGGAAGTTTAATAGCAGCCCATTATCAGTACTTCATAGAAGCGAAAGTAGCAGAGGGGACGGAATCGATCTGAAGAAGCGATAGCGGTCGCCTTTGTCTCCGCATTTGCACCGCTAAGGTGCTACAATCCACAAATGTGGAGACAACAGCGATCGGAAGACCGAACCGTAACCGCAGCGATTAACTAACACAATGTTAATAGCTAATTTCAACATAGCAGCCCATTTGAGAGGGGAAATTCTTGTGACAACTGCAATGTGGTTCCAAGCAATCGGTATTCTGCTCATCTTTCTGGTGTTTGTAGGACTTATGATGGCGCGTAAGCTGCCAACTATTCTGGCCCTCCCTTGCATGGCGATCCTTTTCGCCATCATCGCTGGCGTTCCGTGGTTGTCGAATAATCCGGACGTGACATCTATCGCCAAAACCATCCTCGCCGGCGGTTCCATGAAACTGTCCGGCGCCATCGCAGGCTTGATATTCGGTGCCTGGTTCGGTCAGGTTCTGAACAAAGTCGGCATCACCAAATCCATTATCCGCAAAGCGGCCGAACTCGCCGGAGATAAACCTGTACTTATAGCTATTCTATTCTTTATTACCGCATCCATTATTTTTTCTGCTGCAGGCGGACTCGGCATGGTTATCCTGGTCGGTACGATCGTCATTCCGATTATGCTGACAGCAGGCATCTCCCAATTTGTCGCTTCTATTGTTGTCCTGCTGGCCGTTGGTGTCGGCTCCCTCTTCAATGTTTCCAACTGGGCCGTCTATGTCGATGTACTGGGCCTTTCCGTTGATAAAATTGCCAATTACACCTTGGTTGTAGCCCTCCCGCTGATCGTGATTTCACTGATTATGATCGTCTTCTATGTCAAAAAAGACGGCAAAGGCCGCAAAGCCTGGGCCATGCCTGCCGCAACACCCGGCGACAATAAAAAGGTGCCGGCGATTGCGCTGATCAGCCCGCTGGTACCGGTACTCCTTGTCTTCATCTTCAAGATCGATATCGTCCCGGCGGTTATCATCGGCGCGATTGTAACCATTCTGCTTACCTGGCCTAAGCGCCCGATCCATATCCTGTCCAGCGCGATGATTGAGGGTATTCAAGATGTTGCCGGCGCAATGGCGCTCATGATCGGTATCGGTATCCTGCTGAGCTCCGTTATGTCGCCACAGGTATCGGCGGTTATTTCACCTCTGATTGAGTCTGTGCTTCCAGGCAACCCGCTGATGTATATTCTGTTCTTTACGATTCTGTCGCCGCTTGCAATCTACCGCGGACCGCTGAATGTATGGGGTCTTGGCAGCGGCATCGCCGCCCTCTTCGTCACAGCCGGTATGACGCCGGTTGCCGCCATGCTCGCTTTGCGCGCAGTCAGCAACGTACAATCCGTCTCAGACCCAACGAATTCGCATAACGTATGGGTGGCTGATTTTACGAAGAGCGATATTAATGAGATTTTGAAAAAGACACTGCCATGGACGATGGCATCCGTGCTGATCTCCCTGATTTTCGGAGCTTTTATGGTGTTCTAGAGATAAAAAGCTATAAATTGAAGGTTCAATTTTTTATGGTTATTGATTAAAGGGTTCGATTTTGCAATTCGTTTTGTAGTTCGATTATAAATTTTTTATTATGAGGGTTCGCTTTAAAGAGGTACTCGCTTCAACGGAGGAGGCGGAATTATTCTGGAGAAGGAATAATCCGCATCCGGAGTAGTGCAGTAACACTAGAAGAATATCCGGAGTGCTGCAATAGCTAGCTGCAGAGATCAATTTATACAAATCGGGCAAAGCACATCTCGAGCGGTCCTTTGCCCGTCATCTTAGGAGGACATTATGGGGAGACAAAAGGTAAGAGTTGGCATTGACGTCGGCGGAACGTTTACTGACGCGGCTCTCATTGATAATGAGACATTTGAAGTCATCGAAAAAATGAAAATTCCGACCACTCACCATGATCCGGACGGCGTGGCGAAGGGGATCGTTCAAATTCTGAATCGAATTCTGGACAGCAAAGGCATTCTGCCGGAGGATGTCACCTTCATCGCCCACGGGACAACGCAGGCGACGAATGCGCTTCTGGAGGGTGATGTGGCAAGAGTCGGCATTATCGGGATGGGCTCAGGCCTTGACGGCCTCAGCGCACGCTCCGAATCCAATCCCGGGAATATCGAGCTGGCGCCGGGCAAATATCTCCATACCTATCATGTCTATCTCGATTCCAAGAATCTGACGGATGAACAGATTGAAGGGGCTATTGATGAGCTGGCGGGCCAAGGGGCCGAAGTCATCGTTGCTTCCGAGGCTTACAGCGTCGATGATCCTGCCAATGAACTGCGGGTTGTGGAGCTTGCGAACCGCAAGGGCATCTATGCCACGGGCGGCCATGAAATCAGCCAGCTCTATGGCTTGAAGACCCGGACAAGAACGGCAGTCGTCAACGCCTCCCTCATTCCGAAAATGATGGAAACCGCCAATATGACCGAGAAATCCGTGAAAAATGCCAACATCCAGTCACAGCTCATGATCATGCGCTGCGATGGCGGTGTGATGAGCATCGACGAGGTGCGCAAGCGGCCGATCCTGACCATGCTGTCAGGCCTTGCTGCCGGAGTTGCCGGAGCATTGATGTACGAGAAAATTTCAGACGGTATTTTCTTTGAAGTCGGCGGTACCAGCGTCGACATTTCCGTCATTAAGAACGGTAAAGTCATGATCAAGAATGCCGAGGTTGGCGGTCACCGCACGTACCTGCAGTCCCTGGATGTGCGCACGCTTGGCATCGCCGGCGGCAGTATGATCAAAGTGGCTGGCGGACGCATCACGGATGTCGGCCCGCGCAGTGCGCATATTGCCGGCAAGGAGTACGAGGCCTTCGCCCCTGCAGAGAATATCGCAGATCCGAAGGTGAAGTTCATCAGCCCCCGCGAAGGGGATCCGGCCGAGTATGCGATCTGTGAATGCGTGAATGGCAAGGAATATTCCTATACCCTTGCCGGAGCAGCGAATATTCTGAACTATATTCCAGACGGAGATTACGCCAAGGGCAACAAGGAGGCCGCTCTCAAAGCCTGGAAGGCGCTGGCCGACCATGTCGGTGTCAGCGTGGAGGAAGCAGCAAGACAAGCCATGAATATCGCGATCGACAAGACGATGAAGACCGTCAATGAAATGATTGACGATTATGAGCTGGACCGGACCTTCGTCACGCTCGTGGGCGGCGGAGGCAGCGGTGCGGTACTCGTACCGGCCATGGCGGAGCGCGAAAGCCTCAAATGCCAGATCGCCAATAATGCGCCCTATGTTTCAACCATTGGTGTGGCGCTGGCGATGGTGAAGGAACAGCTTGAACGAACGGTCGTTAACCCGACCGATGAGGATATCAAGCGCATCCGCGCCGAAATTGTGGAACGCATCGTCAAATCCGGTGCCTCCGAGGATACCGTAGAAGTGACGATTGAGATCGACAATCAGAAGAATATTCTCCGCGCCATCGCCACCGGCTCCACCGAGCTGCGCTCCAAGGATTTGGCCCAGGAAGCTATATCGGTAGATGATATGAAGGTGATTGCCGCAAGCTCGATAGATCAGCCGGTCGAATCGACCATACTCGCGGCGCAAACGGGAAGGTGGAGCTTGTTTACCAGCGAGAGCGTGAAGAAATCATTTTTCGGTCTGCTGAAGAAGAAATCCAGCAGCGTCAGCGTGCTGGACCGCGAAGGCGTTGTCCGCTTCAAAAAGAGCAATGTGCATTATGCGAAGCTCAGCAAAGCGGCGCAGGAACCGCTGAACGATTTTCTCGATGATAACACCATCTACTCCGACGCCAACGCCACGCTTCCGAAGGTATTCGTTTTTTATAAGGAAAAGATGCTGGATTTGACCGGCATGCAGACCAAAGAGCAGCTCATATCCATCCTTGAGATCGAGACCGAGATGCTTGCAGCGCAGGATGAACTGCTCGTTGTGGCTTATCAGTAAACAGGTGTATTTTTATAATCCGTGTTGAAAAGGAGATGTTCCGGATGCCCGTTCTCCCCCTTCAAACCCTAACCGATGAATTACTGGGTTGCATGGAGCTGAAGCAGGACCCGCTTTTTCATAAAATTCCGGAAGCAAAGATTCCGTATTATGTTCATGAGTCGCTCCGGTTCGGACGTCATGCAGCGGCATCATACAAGGACAGCAGCATCCGCCGGATGTGCGAGGACGCCGGACTTCATTATGAAGTGACGAACGCTTCCGGTGAGTATCATAACGTCTCCTTTCGCGCACAGATCGATTTCACCAAAAAGCAGCCTGAAATTATTCTTTACGCTTCCTCTCTGCAAGGAATGCAGCGGGTATGCCGGGATATCCTGGGGAAGCCGACCAGCGCAGCAGAACCGGACATGGAGCGCTTGATCGATATTCATTTGGCTCATGAATTCTATCACTGGCTGGAGTACCGGGATGCGGCATTTACGAATGAGAGATTAGAGCCTATCGAGGTCTTTAAGCTGGGGCCATATACGAAGAGATCCACTGTGGTACAATGCAGCGAGATCGCCGCACATGCTTTTTGCAAGGAAGTTCTGGGCCTTCCCTGCCTGCCCAATCTGCTGGATTATGCTTACTTGATCGAAGAGAAACACATGCAGGCCGAAGCGTTCGAACAGCAGCTCGAAACTTGCAAATTATGGATATAGCGTACTCTCAATACCTCACTCGGTGTGATATAATGGGGAAATCTAGCGGAGATCACCGGACTCGTCATTTCCAGCGTTAGATCAGGAGGAGGTATCATGTCTTCACAGGTTCCGGCCGTTATCGCAAAAATTGTATCCCAAACCCAAAAATTGACTTATGGTGAGAACCAGATTGCCAATTTTGTCATACACAATCCGGATTTTATTACGCGTAACACGATTACGTCCATTGCCAATGAAATCGGCGTATCGGAAACAAGTATTAACCGGTTCTGTAAAAAGGTTGGCTTTAAGGGCTTTAACGATTTCAAAATCGCCTTTGCCCAAGATGCTTTTTACCGGGATATGCAGGCCAAGAAAAAGGAAAGACGGGAAATCAACCCGATCGATGCGCTCGCGCTCGATTATAACGAGCTTATCGTTAATACGTCTGCGCTCGTCACTGAGGATCAGCTCCACCGTGTGGTGGACATTCTGAAGGGGGCAAGACGAATTTATATTATCGGCTTGTTCGATTCTTATCTGGCCGCGATTGCCCTGAAGAATCGTCTGTCGATCATCGGCATGATGGCCGAGGCGGTGAATGACAGCCGTGCCATGAAGATCGCCGCCGCGCAGTGCGGCAAGGAGGACGTCGTCGTCGCCTTCTCCCGCTCCGGATCAACGAAGGAAATCGTGGACACGGTAGCCATTGCACAGGTCAACCAGGTCAAGACGATCTCGATCACCTGTTACGATTCGTCGCCAATCACGGAGAACGCGGACGTGAACATCATCGTGCCGGATAAAATTTCGGTCAACAACAGCGCGCTGATGTCCAATCATATCACCTTCCTGTTCGTCGTGGATTTGATCATGAGCATCTTCATTTCTTCGGACAAAACGTATTTGAAAAAGAAACTCGACAGTGAAGCCGTGCTTGCGAGCGATCTGACGATTACGAATTATTTTTTGTAGCGTGAAAATAGAAGAGCGCCCTTCCACTGATGGAGGGGCGCTCTTGCGTTCTTAAGTTATCATCATTATTTTATTATCAGATCAAAATGTTATACAGATTTGAGTCCTTGTTCAGCTCGGTAAACTGCAGTCCCTTGCGGTTCATGCGCTCGATCAGCGGGATGTAGTCCTCTTTACTATTGAGCTCGATGCCGACAAGTGCCGGGCCGTTCTCTTTGTTATGCTTTTTGGTATATTCGAAGTTCGTAATATCGTCACCAGGGCCGAGAACGTCCTGGAGAAATTCACGTAATGCTCCCGAACGCTGCGGGAAATTGATCATGAAGTAGTGCTTGATTCCTTCGTACATGAGTGAGCGTTCCTTGATCTCCTGCATCCGATCGATGTCGTTATTACCGCCGCTGATAATGCAGACGACATTTTTGCCTTGAATTTGTTCGCTGTACAGATCGAGAGCCGCCACCGGCAGCGCACCTGCTGGCTCTACCACGATCGCATTTTCGTTGTACAGGTCGAGAATCGCTGAGCAGGCCTTGCCTTCCGGTACCTTCACGATATCATCAAGCTTGCTGGAGCAGATGGCGTACGGCATGTCCCCTACTCTTTTAACCGCAGCACCGTCTATAAATTTATCGATTTCCTTCAGGGTTACAACCTCTTTGCGCAGCAGCGCTTCGCTCATCGATGCAGCTCCTAAAGGCTCCACGCCGATCACCTGTGTGGAAGGACTTACGGTCTTGATATACGTGCTCACGCCTGCTGCCAGGCCGCCACCGCCGATCGTGACGAACACATAGTCCGCCGGTGCGTTCAGGCTCTCCATGACTTCCATCGCGATCGTCCCGTTGCCGGCAATGATTTTTGGGGCATCGAACGGATGGATGAAGGTCAAGCCCTGTTCCTCACATGCCTTCATCGCTTCCTCGGAAGCATCATCGAACGTGTCTCCAGTCAGGACGACCTCCACATTGCTGCCTCCAAAACGCTTCACCTGCTTCACCTTCTGGTTCGGCGTTGTGCTTGGCATATAAATTTTCCCCTGGATACCCAGTGCATTACAGGAAAAAGCTACGCCTTGGGCATGGTTGCCGGCGCTCGCGCATACGATGCCATTGGCCAGCTCTTCGGCAGATAAACTGCGGATCATGTTATATGCGCCGCGGATCTTGAAGGAGCGCACCACCTGCAGGTCTTCCCTTTTCAGATAAACATTACATTTGTATTTCGCCGACAATACCGCATCATGCTGCAGCGGCGTACGTACGATAACCTCACGCAGCATATGATGCGCACGTACAATGTCCTCCATGGAAACCATGTTCTCGATATTCTCACCTGATGGTACGGTATTCGGTATCTGGGCAGTCGTTTCATGCAGATTATCCTTCATTTTTTCTCCTCACTCCATGAGCCCTCTTTTTAGTTGGTTCAGGGCTTTATTCAAATCATCACTGAAATGTTTGTTACACAGTACCGTACCTTTTTTACGGCCTTTTTTCAAGAGCGATTGTCCGTTTATCCTTCAAGGAGCAGCAAAAAACCTCCCGTCCACTACCGGACAAGAGGTTTAGTTATAGTTTTAGAAACGGTTATCGAGCCAGTCGGAGGCTGCGTACAGCTCCCTTTTGCTCAGCTGATGGCCCTGGTTATCCCAGTAGAGCTGAACTTCCGCGCCTGCTCCAGCAAGGAGAGATTCCAGCTCTTCCGTTTCGGATACGGAACAGAGCGGGTCATTTTTGCCTGCGCCGATGAAGACCGGAACTCCGGTCAAATCCGGCAGCTGTTTACCGCGCAAAGGCACCATCGGATGCAGCAGTACAGCGCCCCAGAGCGCATTTTCGTAATGGAACAGCAGGCTCGCCGCAATATTGGCGCCGTTCGAGAAGCCAACCGCGATCATGCGGTCGCGTTGGAGTCCATACTCTCGTGCCGCTTCATCCAAAAAGTCATTAAGCTCTTTCGTCCGCAGAACGAGATCCTCTTCATCAAATACGCCCTCCGCTAATCTGCGGAAAAAGCGCGGCATACCATTTTCCGACACATTGCCGCGAACCCCCAGCACGGAGGACTCCGGCGACAGCATCTCGGCCAGCGGCAGCAGATCATGCTCATTTCCGCCAGTTCCGTGCAATAGAACCAGTACCGGCGCGGCCGGATCCGATCCTTCTTTGAAAATATGCTGCATGCTTAAATTGCTCATTTTATATTCCCTCCACTTCACGCACTTCAATCTTCGGTAAAC
This sequence comes from Paenibacillus sp. J23TS9, assembly GCF_018403225.1. NCBI lineage: Bacteria > Bacillati > Bacillota > Bacilli > Caryophanales > Paenibacillaceae > Paenibacillus > Paenibacillus sp. J23TS9. The sequence goes on from NZ_BOSG01000006.1 coordinate 356,229, forward strand.
CCTGTTCAATCAAATCCCGCTGCGGTTCATACCATTCCGGCAGCATCAGATGCGTACCAAGCTCATCATCGGCCTCATCACGCGCAAATCCTGGAGGATCCGTCGCGATTTCGAACAGAATACCACCCGGTTCACGGAAGTATATCGCATTGAAATACTGCCGGTCAATCACCTGCGTCGGCTGAAACCCGATTTCTGCCAGCAGCTCCCGCCACTGCTCATGCTCTTCATAATCTTTGGCGCGCCATGCGATATGGTGAACCGTGCCTGCACCGGGATTGCCCAGATTACATTCGCAGCATTGACATCGATGACATTACCGATATCCCCAAAGCCCTGAAAACGAACCAGTCCATTTTCTTCTCCCACACGCTGAAGCCCTAGGACCTTTTCAAGCACCATCATCGTATGCTCAGACGAGACGCTGCTCAGCATCGCACCGCCGAAGCCCTTAATGGCATGCTCTACAGGAATTCCATTAAAGGACCAGCGGCTAGGCGTTCCCTCCCCGCGTTCTACGAGCTCAATCTGCAGACCCGACGGATCGGAAAAACGAATGAAATGTTCCCCAAAACGGGAGACGGATTCATGGTTGATTCCGAAGGAATCCAGCCGTTTACTCCAGAAGTCCATACTTCCTTTAGGCACCGCGTATACGGTAATGCTCACCTGTCCGCCGCCGATCTCGCCCGTTCTTGCGTTTTCTTGCGGGAAGAAGGTAATGATGGTGCCCGGACTTCCGTTTTCATTGCCAAAATACAAGTGGTATACTTCCGGGGCGTCAAAGTTAATGGTTTTCTTCACTAGACGTAGTCCCAATACACCGGCATGAAAATCGACATTTTGCTGGGCATTATTTACGAATGCCGTGATATGATGAATGCCTGCTGTTTTTAACATATCCTTATTTCCTCCTTATGATCATTATTTCTTTAATTTAAGATTATTAATTATATAATATATCAATTAGAGATATATATCAAGTGTTTAATGTGTTTGATTAATTCCTGTTCATGTTTTTAAAGATGAGGTCGCACTGAAGTCCATGAAGTCCATATCTTCTTATATCTCGAAAAAAGCCTCGCAGCTTCCAGCATCTTGGAAGTACGAGGCCTTTATTTTAGTTACATGATCTTAGACGAGCGCTTTCGCGGCGATATCCGTCCGGTTTTGCTTGCCGCTGAACGTAATCTGCTCTGCCTGCTCATAAGCTTTTGCGCGGGCCTCGGCAATGCCGGAACCCAATCCTACGACACCAAGCACACGGCCGCCATTTGTCACATACTGACCTTGTTCATTCCGGGCTGTGCCGGCATGGAACACAAGCGCATCTGCTTCGTTTCCGGACGCCTCTAGTCCCTCGATTGGAAGCCCTTTGGGATAAGATGCCGGATAACCTTCGGAAGCAAGCACGACGCAGACCGCAGCCTCATCGCTCCACTCGATTTCCACATCGGACAGTGTTCCATTCACCGCAGCGAGAAATATGTCCAGCAGATCGCTCTCCAGACGCGGCAGCACGACCTGTGTTTCGGGATCACCGAAACGGGCATTGAATTCAACCGTTGTCGGCGTTCCATCCGGCTGTATCATCAAACCGGCGAACAGTATACCGCGGAATGGACGGCCTTCAGCCACCATGGCCTTAGCCGTTGGCTTGATGATATTCTCGATCGCATGCTCGATAATTGCCGGATCAATATGCGGCAGAGGCGAATAGGTGCCCATGCCTCCTGTATTGGGACCGCGGTCGCCGTCGAATACCGGCTTGTGATCCTGGGCAGCTGGCATTGGACGTACCGTTTCCCCATCTACAAAAGAAAGGATCGACATTTCCTGTCCCTCCAGAAACTGCTCAATGACAACCTGTGCTCCTGATTCGCCAAATACTTTGGCAACCATAATGTCATGCAGCGCCTGCTGCGCTTCTTCCATCGTTCGTGCCACGGTCACGCCTTTTCCTGCCGCAAGTCCATCCGCTTTAATAACAATCGGGGCTTTTTGCGTATCTAAGTAGGCAAGAGCCTCCTCATAGCTGTCGAATTTCTCATAAGCCGCAGTCGGGATATTGTATTTGTGAAGCAGATCCTTCATGAAGGTTTTGCTGCCTTCGATTTCTGCCGCATTCTTGCGTGGTCCGAATACCGGAATTTCCTTCGCTTCGAACGCATCGACAATCCCATCCGCCAGCGGATCATCCGGACCGACAACCACCAGTCCGACTTGTTTCTCGGCTGCAAAGGCCGTGAGCTTGTCGAATTCATTCACAGCAATCGGTACACACTCCGCAATCTGCCCGATCCCGGCATTTCCCGGTGCGCAGTAAATACGGCCTGCCTTTGTGCTTTTATTCAGCGCCCATACGATTGCATGCTCGCGGCCTCCGCCGCCAATGACCAAAATATCCATGTCCGCCTCCTGTTCCTATCCCGGTTATATTTCAGGCTCCACCCAAGCTGCCTTCAAACTGCAGCAGGCGGAGCCCGTTTTCAATCTCATATGTCTTCTCTATTTATGACCATTCTGGCCTTTATCTCTATGGATCAATTAGTGTTTAAAATGTCTCACGCCGGTAAATACCATGGCGATGCCGTATTCGTTTGCCACTTTAATGGACTCTTCATCCTTGATGGAGCCGCCTGGCTGAATGACGGCGGTAATGCCTGCTTTCGCTGCAAACTCAAGCGTGTCGCCCATTGGGAAGAATGCATCGGATGCCAGAACGGAGCCTTTGGCTTTCTCTCCTGCCTGTTCGATGGCTATTTTGGCCGAGCCAACACGGTTCATTTGTCCCGCGCCGACGCCTACGGTCATGTTGTCAGCGGCAAGAATGATCGCATTTGATTTCACATGCTTAACGACTTTCCACCCGAAGAGAAGCTGCTTCAGTTCCTCTGGCGTAGGCTGACGGTCGGTCACGACCTTCAGATCAGCCGCATCCAGTGCATGGACGTCGCTTTCCTGCACGACCATGCCGCCGTCGATGGATGTCACGACATAACTGCTCTTACGCTCACGGGAAGAGCCGAATTCACCCATTTTTAGCAAGCGGATGTTTTTCTTTTTCGTCAATATTTCGAGCGCTTCCTCGGTGAAGTCCGGTGCAAGCACGATTTCAAGGAAAATCTCGCTGAGCAGCTTCGCCGTATCGCTGTCGATCATACGGTTCGCAGCCACGATGCCGCCAAAGATTGAAGTTGGATCAGCGCTGTATGCCTTTTGATAGGCCTCCAGGATGCTTTCGCCTACACCCACACCGCAAGGATTCATATGCTTAACGGCTACCACCGTTGGCTCGTCAAACTCTTTCACGATTTGCAGCGCTGCATTGGCATCATTAATGTTGTTGTAGGAAAGTTCTTTGCCATGAAGCTGCTCAGCTGTCGTCAACGTGCCTGCAGGAGCCAGCGGTTTGCGGTAAAACGCAGCTTTCTGATGCGGATTTTCCCCGTAGCGGAGGTCCTGAATTTTTTCGTAGGTCACTGTGTAGCGCTCTGGGAGCGGTTCGCCAGTTACATTCGACATGTAATCGGAAATAAGGGCGTCGTATGCGCCAGTATGGCGGAAGACTTTGGCTGCAAGCTGTTTGCGTGTATCAAGGGTTGTATCCCCTTGTTCGCGGATCTGCTGAACAACAGTACCGTAATCATCGGAATCCACAACCACGGTCACAAACGCGTGATTTTTGGCTGCCGAGCGGAGCATGGTTGGACCGCCGATATCGATATTTTCAATCGCGTCCTCATACGTTACATCCGGCTTGGCGATGGTTTCCTGGAAAGGATACAGGTTAACGACAACCAGATCGATATAATCCAGTCCCAGATCCTTCATCTGCTGCTGATGCTCTTCGCTGTCACGAACGGCCAGCAGTCCACTGTGTACCGCAGGATGGAGAGTTTTGACACGGCCGTCCAAAATTTCAGGAAATCCCGTCACGTCGGAAATACCGATGACTGGCACGCCTTCTTTCGCCAGCAGACTCTTCGTTCCGCCTGTCGAAATAATTTCCACGCCGAGTGTAGACAGCTCACGGCAAAAATCTACGATGCCCTTCTTATCCGAAACGCTAACCAGAGCTCTTTTTATACCCACAATATGCTCCTCCTTTATAGTTGAGGCTAATGCAATCCTGCTTATCGCGATTCATTGACCCAATATATAGATCATATCTTCCGTTTACGTTGATATATTGAGTTTAATAAGCTGCTATCCGGCTTGCCCTAATCCCCTCGCGTAAAAACGCTAACTTTCGATGGACCGTTATTTATTTCCCGAGAAATATCGAATGCACGTACCCAGAGAGCCTACGTTTGAAACCTACTTGCTGACAAAAAATTAAAATAATTACGGGATGCGCCGAACTTGTCGTCTCAGCAATGTTCCTGCTTAACCTTTCCTCGCTACCGTCACCTGTCTGCCTTCAAGCTGCACAAGACCTTCGGCAAACCAGGAGACAACCTCTGGATACAGCTCTCTTTCGACGCCATGCACAGCCTGGGCGAACGACTCAGCCGTTTCTCCAGAGACGATATGAATCGCCTTCTGTGCGATGATCGGGCCTGTATCCATGCCTTCGTCTACAAAATGAACGGTGACGCCGCTCAGCTTCACGCCGTAGTCCAGCGCTTGTCCGATGGCATTTTTGCCCGGGAAAGCAGGCAGAAGAGAAGGATGAATGTTGATAAGACGTCCTTTGTACTGATGGACGATAACCGGCGTCAACAGCCGCATATACCCCGCTAGCACCACCAGATTCACCTGCAGCTCTTCGAGCCGCAAGACAATTTCATGCTCATAAGCTTCACGCGACTCGTAATCCTTGGGATTAAATTGATGGGTCGAAATGCCAAGCTGCTCGGCACGCCGTACTACGGGTGCGGAAGGCTTGTCACAGACAAGCAGCGCAATCTCCGCTCCGCCGAGACGGCCTGCGCTTGCCGCTTCCGCCAAAGCTTGAAAATTGCTGCCCTCGCCGGAAGCAAACACAGCAATACGATAAGTGCTCATTAAACGTCAGCTCCCGTAAAGGTCACGACCGATTCACCTGAAGTAACCTTTCCGATGATATACGCCTCTTCGCCTTGCTCCTTCAACAATCCGACTGCCTTCTCCGCATCCTCAGCTGCCACGACAAGCACCAATCCAATGCCCATATTGAAGGTGGTAAACATATCCCGGTTTGTAATGCCGCCTTTGCTTTGCATCAGCTCGAATATCGGAAGAATCGGCCAGGAGCCATATTCGATGTCGACATTCACATCATCAGGCAGCATCCGCGGAATATTTTCAATAAACCCGCCGCCGGTGATATGTGCCATGCCTTTAATCTGCAGCTTTTCAAGCAGAGCAAGCAGCGGTTTGACATAGATTTTCGTAGGCTCGAGAAGTGTATCTCCCAATATGCCGCCGAGCTCAGGGATCGAATCATGCAGGCTGTATCCCTGCTGCTCCAGCAGCAGCTTCCGAACGAGGGAGAAGCCATTGCTGTGTACTCCGCTGGATGCCAGGCCAATCACGGTGTCGCCGGAAGCGATCGTGGAGCCGTTGATGATTTTGCTCTTGTCGACCACACCCACCGTGAAGCCTGCGATATCGTATTCGCCTTCCGAATACATGCCAGGCATTTCTGCCGTTTCGCCGCCGATCAAAGCACAGCCGGATTGATGACAGCCTTCAGCGATACCTGCAACGATCGCTTCGATCTTTTCAGGCACGACCTTGTCACAGGCGAGATAATCCAGGAAGAAAAGCGGCTCTGCGCCCTGAACGATAATATCGTTTACGCACATTGCAACCGCATCGATGCCGATGGTATCATGACGGTCCATGGCAAAAGCGATTTTCAGCTTTGTGCCAACCCCATCTGTTCCCGATACGAGCACAGGCTCCTCATACTTATCCTTGTTCAATCCGAACAACCCGCCAAAACCGCCAAGATCGGTCATGACTTCAGGACGGAACGTCCGCTTCACATGCTTCTTCATGCGCTCTACCGCTTCATTGCCTGCCGCAATATCGACACCAGCATTTTTATAGGCCTCTGACACTTCCCACGACACTTCCCTTCAGCAAAGTATTTATCACTTTCGTTCGTACAGTCCATTAGCAACCTGATAAATGATTCATATATTTAATGATTAACAGCTGCAGCCAAACTTCTCTTCCCCGTTGAAGTCTATGCGCGTCGGATAATCATTATCGAAGCAGGCCAGACATAGACCGCCCTTGTGATCTTCCGCGTTATTGCCCGCAATCGCCGTGATCAAACCTTCAGGGCTCAGGAATGCAAGCGAGTCCGCATTGATCTCACGACAAATTTCTTCGATAGATCGTGACGATGCGATCAGCTCACGCCGGTCCGGTGTATCGATACCATAGAAGCATGGATTTTTGAACGGCGGCGATGTGATCCGTACATGGACCTCGAGAGCACCCGCTTCACGAAGCAGGTTGACGATCCGGCGAGACGTCGTGCCGCGCACGATGGAGTCATCGATCATGACTACACGCTGCCCTTCCACCACGCGGCGTACCGCGCTCAGCTTCATCTTCACGCCCTGCTCGCGCAGTTCCTGGCTTGGCTGGATGAAGGTCCGGCCCGTGTATTTGTTCTTGATCAGCCCAAGCTCGTAAGGAATGCCTGTCTGTTCCGCGTAGCCAATGGCCGCCGAAATGCTCGAATCCGGAACCCCTGTCACAATGTCCGCGTCCACAAACGATTCCAGAGCCATGCGGCTGCCCATACGCTTACGCGCGGAGTGCTGGTTGGAGCCGTTCATATCACTGTCGGGCCGTGCAAAATAGATATATTCCATCGCACACAACGCCTTGCGATGCTTTTTCTCTTCAAAACGATCCTCTTGCAATCCGTCACGGTCCAGCACAAGCAGCTCGCCTGGCTCGATATCCCGAATGGATTCGGCACCGATGGTTTCGAACGCACAAGTCTCGGAAGCAAAGATATAAGCATCACCGAGCTTGCCCATCGTCAGAGGTCTCAGACCATGCGGATCGGAAGCCACCAGCAGTTTGTCATTGGTCATAATCATGAACGCATATCCACCGACAATTCGGTTAAAGGCATCCTTGGCCGCCTCCACAAGATCTTTTGAGGAGCGCGCAATCAGATGGGCAATAACTTCCGTATCACTTGTCGTCTGAAAAATCGATCCGCTCTCTTCCAGCTCGCGCCGGATTTGCGGTGCATTCACGATATTGCCGTTGGTCGCCACGGCAAGGTCACCCGCGCGGTACTTAAAGACCAGCGGCTGGGCATTCGTCAGCTTACTGTCTCCGCTGGTTGAATAGCGCACATGACCAATGGAGATGGATCCGGTCAGAGACGCCAAGGTATCCTTGTCGAATACCTCCTTCACCAGACCCATGCCGCGGTGGTAATGGAATTCGTCACCGTTGCTGACGCAGATCCCCGCGCTTTCCTCACCGCGATGCTGAAGGGCGTGAAGCCCATAATAGGACAAGGATGCGGCATCCGGGTGTCCATAGACCCCGAATACGCCGCATTCTTCCTTCAATTTGTCGAACAGGCCTTCCTTGCCTGCCCCTTCGTTATAATAGTCTCCGGTCCACAGCGTTTGCGGTGCTATTTCATGAGACATGGAATCGCATCCTCCCAGACTTGACGCAGCCCTTTGACCGATTCATTCAATGCCGGCGCGTCGTTGATATCTACCACCAGACTCTCGCCGCCGACAGAGCCGATCAACGTCACCGGGACGCCCTGCTCAGTCAGATATGCTTGGAGCTTGTCCGCTTGATCCTTGGCAGCAGACAGCAAGATACGCGACTGCGATTCGCTGAAGAGTGCCAGATCATGGCGGAGCGTCGTGCTGATGGACACGCTCGCACCCAGCGAGCCGCTAATGCAGGACTCTGCCAGTGCAACGGCGAGTCCACCCTCGGACAGATCATGCGCTGATTGTACCAAGCCGCTTTGGATCGCACCAAGTACGCCTGATAGCAGCTTTTTCTCCGTATCCAGGTCGAGCACTGGCGGACGGCCTTCCGTTACGCCATGAACCGCATATTGAAGCTCGCTTCCGCCCAGCTCAGCCTTGGTTTCGCCCAGCAGGAAAATGACATCGCCTTCTTGTTTGAAGCCCTGGGTAGTAATGTGGTCTGTGTCATGCAGCAATCCAACCATGCCTACAACCGGAGTCGGGTAAATGGCTCCACCTGCATTTTCATTGTACAGGCTGACATTTCCGCCGATTACCGGCGTATCCAGCACCCGGCATGCTTCCGCCATACCATCGACTGCACGTTCCATTTGCCAGAAAATATCCGGTTTTTCCGGACTGCCGAAATTCAGGTTATCCGTAATCGCGAGCGGCTCTGCACCTGTGCAGACAATATTGCGCGCCGCTTCGCTGACTGCGATTTTGCCGCCAACCTCAGGGTCCAGATATACATAACGTCCATTGCAATCCGTCGTCATCGCGAGGCCTTTGCGCGTGCCGTTAATTGTAATTACCGCCGCGTCGGAGCCCGGACGCACCGCCGTACTGGTGCGGACCATATAGTCATATTGATTGTACACCCATGCTTTGCTTGCAACCGTCGGAGAAGCCAGTACCGTCTTCAGGGCGCCGCCCAGGTCCTTCACTTCGTCATAACGGAGGGTGTCTACTTTCTCATTTTCCACGTAATAACTTGGAACACTTGATGGCTTCTCATAGACAGGACACTCATCCACGAGCGCCTGTACCGGCATGTCACCAACCAGATCACCGTGATGGAACAGCTTCAGACGACCATCATCCGTTACTTTACCAACCTTGGCGCAGATAACACCCCAGCGTTCAAAGATTTCCATTGCTTGCGCTTCATCCTTCGGCTCCACAACGAACAACATCCGTTCCTGCGACTCGGATAACATCATTTCATAAGGCGTCATGCCTTCTTCTCGCTGCGGAACCTGATCCAGATAAAGCTCTAGACCGTTGCCTGCTTTACTCGCCATTTCCGAACTGGAGCAGGTCAGACCTGCTGCGCCCATATCCTGAATACCCAGCACGATGCCGGTATCAATCAATTCCAGACAGGATTCCATCACGAGCTTTTCCATGAACGGATCGCCGACCTGTACCGCGGTTTTCTTCGCTTCAGACTCCTCACTCAGCTCAACCGAGGCAAATGTCGCACCATGAATACCGTCACGGCCGGTAGGTGGACCCACGTAGAATACGGGGTTGCCCACACCTTTGGCTACGCCGCGCTGGATTTTATCATGATCGATGAGGCCTACACACATCGCGTTCACAAGCGGATTTCCATCATAGCTGTTGTCGAACATCACTTCGCCCGCTACCGTCGGAATACCGATACAGTTGCCATATCCCGCAATCCCGGATACGACATGCTCGAATAAATATTTCACGCGGTCGCTCTCCAGTTTGCCGAAGCGCAGGGAGTTCAGCAGCGCAACAGGTCTTGCACCCATCGAGAAAATATCACGGATAATACCGCCAACCCCCGTCGCCGCACCTTGGTAAGGCTCTACTGCTGAAGGGTGGTTATGACTCTCGATTTTGAAAACAACAGCCTGATTGTCGCCAATATCAACGATGCCTGCACCTTCGCCAGGACCCATTAATACACGGGGTCCGCTGGTCGGAAAGCGGCGCAGAAGCGGCTTCGAGTTTTTGTATGCGCAGTGCTCGGACCACATCACGCTGAATACACCGATCTCTGTATAGTTAGGCTGACGTCCCATAAACGAACAGATCAGCTCATATTCACTATCGGACACGCCAAACTGCTGATATATTTTCTGCTCCGCAATTTGCTCTGCGGTCGGTTCCTTAGCGGACACTTGCTGTGCCATGGGTATCCCTCCAAGCCTTCAGGATTGATGTAAACATGCGTTTTCCGTCTGCTGAGCCCAGCAGGTCGTTCACGGCCCGCTCCGGATGCGGCATCATGCCAACGACATTTCCCCGCTCATTGCAGATGCCTGCAATATCGGCCAGAGAGCCGTTCGGATTATCCTTATACGTAAATACGATCTGGTTGTTCTGCTGAAGCTGCTTCAGCGTCTCTTCGTCGCAGTAGTAATTGCCCTCGCCATGTGCGATCGGGATGACAATTTCCTCATTCAGGTCAAAATCATTCGTGAATGGCGTTTGATTGTTAACCACCTGAAGTGCAGTATCATGACAGCGGAATTTCATGGATGTGTTGCGCATCAGCGCCCCAGGGAGAAGACCCGCTTCCGTCAAAATCTGAAAACCATTACAGATGCCAAGAATATATTTGCCTTCTTCTGCAGCCTTGGACACTTCATTCATGACCGGAGCAAAACGGGAAATCGCCCCGCAGCGTAAATAGTCGCCATAAGAAAACCCGCCTGGAACCAAAATACAGTCATATGCGGAAAGGTCGGTAGCTGTATGCCACACGTAATCGACAGGCTCTCCAATTGCTTCTTCCACCGCTTTGTAGCAGTCAATATCACAGTTGGAGCCCGGAAAGACGAGAACTGCAAATTTCATGGATGTTAGCCCTCCAATTCGTAACGGTAATCCTCAACCACCGTGTTCGCCAAAAGCTTTTCGCACATCTGTTTAACCTGGCGCTCCGCCTCAGCACGATCATCCGTGTTCAGGCTAAGCTCCATATATTTTCCGATACGCAAACTTTCGACTTCCTGAAACCCCATCGAATGCAGCGCTCCTTGTACCGCAACACCTTGCGGATCAAGTACGCCCTGCTTAATTGTGACATAGACCGTAGCTTTCAACATATTCCTCTAGTTCCTCCTCGGGTTAGATAGATAGAATGAGCTTTTTGATGGATAAGTGCTTGGCATCGTGCATAGTGACCGCTCCGGTGACGGATCGTTCTTCCGATCGCTTCCGTCCCCCACGCTGCCTTGATTTGTCTCAAAACCTTTCAATCAAAAAAATAGAAATGCGAATCCTATTACACTTGCTCCGTCAATCTGCGGTAAATATCCACATAGCGGCGGGTCGTTTCTTCCACCACTTCCGCGGGAAGCGGATCCGGCTGGCTGTTCTTGTCCCATGACGTAGAAGCCAGATAGGTGCGGACCGGCTCTTTATCCATGCTGTCGATTTCGATATCCAAAGCGTAATTCTCCTTCGCCCAGAAGCGTGAAGAATCAGGTGTAAAGATTTCATCAATCAGGATCACCCGGCCATCCAGGATGCCGAATTCGAACTTGCAGTCCGCTAGAATAATGCCGCGTTCCGCGCAGTAATCCCGGGCAAAACCATACAACTTAAGGCTTTTCTCCTGAAGCTCTAACGCGAGCTCGTCACCGATCATCGACTTCATTTGCTCCATGGAAATGTCTTCGTCGTGACCGACGTCGTTTTTCGCGGCAGGTGTGAAGATCGGCTCCGGGAAAGGCTCATTTTTACGAATGCCCTCCGGCAGATGGATTCCATTCACTTCTCCCGAGGTTTGATACTGTCTCCAGCCGCCCCCGGTGATGTAGCCTCTGACCACGCATTCCATATCGATACGCTGCGCCTTGCGGACCACCATGATCCGGTCCTTCAATAGCGCTTTGTCCTTTGCGATATTTCCCAATTGATCCACATCGGTGTGAACCACGTGGTTTTCCATCAGCTCGCGGGTCTGTTCGAACCAGAAGGCGCTAAGCCGGTTCAGAACATTCCCTTTCTCCGGAACGGCCGGATCCAGCACATAATCAAATGCGGAAATCCGGTCTGTGACGACGATCAGCACATGTTCCCCCAAATCATACAGCTCACGTACCTTGCCCTTATAAAGCAGCGGCGCATCAACAAGTTCCACAGCAGTGGATACGGCCGGTGATGTCATGTGAATCCTCCCCACTTTTTCCTTCATCATTGATTCTTTCACCTGGTTAGGCGGATTGAAGATTAAATCAGGCCAAGCTTTTTGAATATCGTATCTACATGCTTCAGATGCCAGGAAGGGTTGAATGCATCTTCAATATCTTCCGCGCTCAGCGCTTCCGTAATTTCAGGCGTTGATTCCACGATATCGCGGAACTGGCGCTGCTCTTCCCAAGCCTGCATTGCGCGCGGCTGGACCGTATCATACGCCTGCTCGCGGCTGAAACCCTTGTCGATCAGCTTGGTCATGACGCGTCCGGAGAATGGAACGCCGAAGGTGCGGCCCATGTTACGCTTCATATTTTCCGGGAATACCGTCAAATTTTTCACGATATTGCCGAAGCGGTTCAGCATGTAGTTCAGCAGCATGGTTGCATCCGGCAGGATAATCCGTTCCACGGAGGAATGCGAAATGTCGCGTTCGTGCCAGAGTGCCACGTCTTCGAATGCCGTTACCATATGTCCGCGGATCACGCGGGAAAGACCGGAGATATTCTCGCAGCCGATCGGATTGCGTTTATGCGGCATCGCCGAGGAGCCCTTTTGACCCTTGGCAAAAGCCTCTTCCACCTCGCGAACCTCACTCTTTTGCAGGGCGCGGATTTCAGTCGCGAATTTATCCATCGAAGTTGCGATCAGCGCGAGTGTCGCCATGTATTCGGCATGACGATCACGCTGCAGCGTTTGTGTAGATATTGGAGCCGGGCTGGTTCCAAGCTTCTTGCATACGAATTCCTCAACAAACGGATCGATATTCGCATAGGTGCCGACTGCGCCGGAGATTTTTCCGAACTCCACGCCTTTGGCCGCATGGCGGAAACGCTCCAGATTACGCTTCATTTCCTCATACCACAACGCCATTTTCAGTCCGAAGGTTGTCGGTTCGGCATGCACACCATGCGTGCGGCCCATCATCGGCGTATCCTTGTAGGCAATAGCTTTGTCCTTCAGGATTTCGATGAAACGGATCAAATCCTGTTCAATAATTTCATTCGCCTGGCGCAAAAGATAACCAAGAGCTGTGTCTACCACGTCGGTGGAAGTCAGGCCGTAATGCACCCATTTGCGTTCCTGTCCAAGGCTTTCGGACACGGTACGGGTAAAAGCAATTACGTCATGACGCGTTTCCTGTTCAATTTCATTAATGCGCTGAATATCAAATGTGGCATTCTCACGAAGCAGCTTCGTATCTTCCTTCGGAATGACTCCGAGCTCCGCCCATGCTTCACAAGCGCATAATTCTACTTCAAGCCAAGCCTTGAATTTATTCTCCTCGGTCCAGATGGCCCGCATTTCCGGTCTGCTATAACGTTCGATCATTGATTATCCTTGCCTCCAAATGTGAGTTTGTTCGATCCAGTCCAGCGCATGCTGAACATCCTTGCATAACAGGTTGATATGGCCCATTTTGCGGCCAGTCTTGCTCTCATTCTTTCCATATAAATGAAGCTTAGGCACGGCGCCGTATTCGTCCAATGCATCATCCGGCACGCCTGCCTGCTTCACGACTTCTTCCAAATGCTGTCCCAGCACGTTCACCATAACAACGGGACTGAGAAGCGTGGTATCTCCGAGCGGCAGATTGCAGATTGCCCGCACATGCTGCTCAAACTGCGAGGTTGCACATGCCTCCATCGTGTAATGTCCGGAATTGTGAGGGCGGGGGGCTACTTCATTCACATACAGCCCGCCGTCCTCCGTCACGAACATTTCCACGGCGAGAAGGCCAGCCACATTCAGGCTTTCCGCGAGCTTTTCCGCCAGCTTCCGCGCTTCACGCTGGATACTTTCCTCTACTCTTGCCGGCACGATGGACAGATGCAGGATGCCGTCCACGTGGATATTTTCCGAGACGGGAAAGCTCTTCACTTCCCCCTTCGGGCTTCGCGCCGCAATAACGGAAATCTCCGCTTGGAAAGCGATAAACTTCTCCAGCACCAGCTCTCTCCCAGAAGCCGCCAGTTCCCCATAAGCTGCTTCCAGTTCTTCGCTTGAGCGAATGACCGCTTGTCCCTTTCCATCATAACCGCCGGTAGCCGTTTTCAGCACACAGGGTAGACCCAGCTCTTCTGCCGCCTTGATCAGGCTCGGCAAATCCGTAATCTCGCGGTATGGTGCTACGGGTATTCCTGCGGACTCCATTGCCCGTTTCTCCCGCAGTCTGTGCTGAGTTGTGTAGAGCAGCGTGCTTCCCTGCGGTACGTACGATTCCTTTTCGAGCAGGGCAGCTACATCCGCGTCCACATTTTCAAATTCATACGTAATGACATCCGATGCCAAAGCCAAATTCCGCGCTGCCGCTTCGTCGCTATAAGATGCTTCAATCTGTGGTGTAACCTGCCCGCATGGGGCTCCCGGCGTCGGGTCCAGCGTAATGAACCGGTATCCCATTGCCGTTCCGGCGAGCGCCATCATGCGTCCAAGCTGTCCTCCGCCCAAAATACCAATCGTTGCGCCGGGAAGCAGCGTTTTCGTATCCATCTGATGTCTGCTCTGCAGTTCTTTACTCATAGCAAGTCACTGCTTTCCAGCACTTCATTACGGATATGATCCCGCCGTGCCTGCACCCGGTTTTGAATGACAGGATCAGAAGCTCCAATGATCTGGGCTGCCAACAGTCCTGCATTCGTCGCTCCAGCCTGACCGATGGCCACTGTAGCGACTGGGATTCCTCCAGGCATTTGTACGATCGAAAGCAGTGAGTCCAGTCCGTTCAGTGCTTTGGTCTGCACCGGTACGCCGATTACAGGGAGCACCGTTTTGGCGGCAACCATCCCCGGCAAATGCGCGGCACCGCCCGCACCCGCGATGATGACCTTAATGCCCCGCTGCGCAGCTTCTTCCGCAAAGGTAAACATCAAATCCGGCGTACGATGCGCGGATACGACCTTTTTCTCATAAGGAATATTCAGTTCATCAAGCACTATGCAAGCGTGCTGCATCGTTTCCCAATCCGATTTGCTGCCCATGATGACAGCGACCGATGCTGACATGTTTCTACCTACTTTCATGTGGTTTTTTAGCGATCTGTCTTTTTTATCAAAAACCGAAAATAAGACCAAAAAGCCCGGTCCCAAGAAAATATTGATTTTCAGGATACCGGACCATGTCAGGAATACATATACGCTTGGATGTATCATGTGATTGATCACAAAAGACATACACCAAGACCGGAATGGCCGTACAGCCTCCCTTGCGGTATTCCCTCGTAGTCCGGAAATTTACGGTCTCCGGGTAGAAACTTCCGGGCCTTATTCCCGGCGTTATACGAGCATTTTTTCAATTGTAAATGATGCTGATATTGGAGCGCCTCCGTTTAAGAGGACTTACATCTATCAGTTTAACAATCCCCTACATCACATGTCAACTCAAACACGAACAATTAAAAGAATCATAAATTTAATGTTCGTTTTTTGGCCTATTCATACCTAAAAAGCAAGCCAGTATACCTTCAAACTCCGGCACACTGGCTTACAATTTTAATTTTGATTACTTAATCACAAGAACAGGTATACGGGCATGCTGCACCACGTTGTGGCTGACACTACCAAGCACGAATTCACGAATTCCGCCTAAACCGCGGCTGCCAATAATTATGACATCCGAGTCTTTTTCCTTGGCATATCTCAAAATGGTTTCTGCAGGAGCTCCCTGGATCATCTCCACGTTGAAGCTTACGCCCGCGTCCGTCAAGCGCTTTTTCGCTTCGTCAACGGTCTGTTCAGCCAGATCATAAAAATCCTTGTTGACAGATGCTGGAATCGGAGCGAGGCCTTCACCGATAAAGACACGCGGAAAATCGAATGCATGCAGGACCTGAATGACCGAGCCTGGTGCTGCATGAGCTAATTCAATCGCACGATCAAGAGCCTTATTGGAAGCTTTGGAACCATCATAAGCCAGAAGAATTTTGGAGAATAACATGTGAACCCACCTCTTCTTTCTCTGTTTTGTTGAACTGCCATGTATTAAACGATTTAACCTTGAATCCATTCCGTTAATCATAAATACAAATGGAACAGATCCAGCACAAGATAGAAGAAAATCGATAAAGCCTGTTGTAGAGACGCTGCTAGCTTAAAAAATAGGCGTACAGAACGGCATTCACAAACAATAGCAGAGGGATGCCAATGCGAAAACTCAGATGGCGCGTCTTATGGCGCTTGCGGTACATCGCGATCCACACACCAAGAGATCCGCCGATTGCCGCCAGTAAAAAAAGGGTTCTCTCAGGTACGCGGTCGCGCCTGTTCCTTGCTCTTCTTTTATCCTCGGACATCACCAGGTAGCCCACTGCATTGATGAAAATAAACCATACCCATAGGGCTGTTCTCACCGGGGAACCACCTCCGTTCAACCTGCCTAGCTTCATTATAAATCTGTATCGGGACGGAAACAATGTCAAAACTCAAAATTATTTCAGTTTCTAAGGTATAGCTAAATGAACCTGCTTTGTCTGGCGTTACTTATCGTTTTTTTGCTCCATAGCGGCTTTTAGCAGTTCACCCAAATTAGAGACAGCAGACGATTCCTGGCTGGAATATTGCTGGACAAGCTTACGTGCTTCCTTCTTATTCACATGCTTATTGTCCTTATTCATCGTCTCGGTAATTCCGCAGGACAGGCACTGCACATACATACCAGCCTTGCCTTCCTTCATCTCCATCTTCTTATGGCACTGCGGACAACGGCGGTTCGACAGACGCTTTTCATCGGAGCGACGGTAGCCGCAATCATCACTTGGACAAATCAGCATTTTGCCACGCTTGCCCTTCTTCTCCAAAAGTTTTGTGCCGCATTGCGGGCAGTGGCTGTTGGATACGTTGTGAGGCTTGTAGCCGGCAGAGCTATTTTTCACCCCGGTAACCAGATCCTTGGACATGCTCCGAATTCCCTGAAGGAAAGGCTCCGGCTGTCCTTGACCACGGGCGATTTTCTCAAGCTCGGCTTCCCAGCGGGCGGTAAGCTCCGGCGTACGCAGCTCAGGCGCAACCAGCTCAATCAGC
Organism: Paenibacillus sp. J23TS9; assembly: GCF_018403225.1. Classification (NCBI taxonomy): domain Bacteria; kingdom Bacillati; phylum Bacillota; class Bacilli; order Caryophanales; family Paenibacillaceae; genus Paenibacillus; species Paenibacillus sp. J23TS9. The sequence goes on from NZ_BOSG01000006.1 coordinate 373,108, forward strand.
TGCTTACCTTTTCCTGTCGGATGCAAAAGATTGCCCTGACGCTCAATCGTGTCGGAGTTAATCAGCTTCTCAATGATATCCGCCCGGGTGGCAGGCGTGCCAAGTCCGTGCTTTTCCATTTGCGAGAGCAGGCTTGCTTCTGTGTAACGCTTCGGCGGAAGCGTTCTTCCTCCTTGAACATGAACACGCTGCACTTTGACAGAGTCTCCCTCATGAAGCTCAGGGAGCAATGAAGAACTGTCATCCGTATCCCCATCATTGTCATCATCGGATAGATCATCCACTTCAGCCCCATAGACCTCGCGCCAGCCTGCATCCTTGATCGTCGTACCTTTGACATGCAGCTGCTCTCCCTCGACCTGTACAATGACGCTCACATTGTCGTAACGTGCAGGAGGATAGAACAGACTGATAAAGCGGCGCACAATCAGATCATAGAGCTTGCGCTCCTCCGTATTCAGCTGATTCAGCAGCACGGTCTCTTCCGTCGGAATGATCGCATGATGGTCACTGACCTTCGAATCATCGACAATCCGTTTGGTTATCGGCAGATTCTTGCGCAGCAATGGACGGGCAAGTGTCGCATAGGGGCCGATGGCCACGCTCTCAAGTCGCTCCTTCAAGGTGTGAACCATGTCAGAAGTCAAATAACGGCTGTCCGTACGTGGATATGTAACCAGCTTATATTGCTCATACAGACGCTGCAGTACATTGGATGTCTGCTTTGCGGAGAATCCATATTTACGGTTTGCATCTCTCTGAAGCTCGGTCAGGTCATACGCAAGCGGATGCGGCTCGACCTTCTCCGACTTTTTCACCTGCGTAATCTTGCCGTATTGTCCCTCCAGCTTCTTCTTTAACGAATCCGTATTTTGGCGTTCAAAGATGCGTGCGTCCCCATTTTTCCCACGCCAGTTTGCCGAAAAGTTTCCGAAATCCGCCTTCAGTGTGTCATATTCCTGGGAACGAAAATTCACGATTTCATTTTCCCTGTCCATGATCATACCAAGCGAAGGCGTCTGTACGCGGCCTGCGGACAACTGGGCACTATACTTGACTGTCAGGGCACGCGTTACGTTAAGTCCAATCATCCAGTCTGCTTCGGCCCGGCATCGTGCCGATTCATATAATCGATCAAACTGGTTACCCGGACGCAAAGACGCAAAACCTTCCTTGATCGCTTTATCCGTCTGGGACGAAATCCATAGGCGCTGGAACGGCTTGTTCCAGTGGGCCATTTTCAAAATCCAGCGTGCCAGGAGTTCCCCTTCGCGTGCCGCATCCGTCGCTATAATCAGCTTGTTTACATCCTGACGCTTAATCATCTGCTGAACGACCCTGAACTGCTGGCCAGTTTCCCGCAGCACCTTCAGCTTCATCGTTGCCGGCAGGATGGGCAGATCCTCAAGATTCCATGTTGCATATTTATGGTCATAATCTTCCGGCTCAGCCAGTCCTACCAAATGACCCAGTGCCCATGTGACAATATATTGAGGGCCTTCAAAATATCCCTTGTGCTTTTCCCTGCTTCCCATGACCCGCGCAATTTCACGTGCCACGGATGGTTTTTCAGCTAATACGAGTGATTTCATAACGCTCCCCTTTCTGAAGATATCAAAATTCAATGAACCCCGAGGAATCCCCATCCTGATATCGTAAGAAAAACCTCACTAGATGCGGTCCGGCTTCTGTGAGAGTATGTCGATTGACGTTTTTTCTCTTGCTTCTATTATACCATCCAATGCCCCGCGTCATGAAATGGGCTTTATAGCTCTTTAAACAGAAAAAACCTTCCAGGCCATAAGTGGATACGAATATCCGCAAACGGCACCAGAAGGAACTTTCTACATCATTGCACTTTAGTACTTATATCAAGGGTACAATGGTACGGCTATTGCTACTCTTGTTTCGAAATCTGATTCAGGCTGGGCGGTACCTTGGCTGCCTTTTCCGGGTGCAGCGTGATGGCTTCCTCTTTGATGCTGGCTTTATTTTGCTGGTTGTTGATTTTAAGCGGTTTATGATGCGGCACGACTATCCCCCCTTTCCGTTATCAATCCCCTAATCCGGCTTCTTTATCCCTGTAAAATAGTTCTTAAAGACTATTCAGTGGTGAATCATGAAAGCATTTCAGGAATTATAGAGAAAAACATAGATTATTTTGTCTATTTTTGTTAAGTTAAAATTGGCTAAATAAACCAATGCAGCTTTCAAAATGTTATAAGCTGTATCATTTGAACCATGCGGGGTGAATAAACAAGTCATTGTAAATATATAAACCTATAAATTAGGTACTTAGTCGTATGTGAGTTATTAACGAGTATATAGGAGGTCCCATGCAGTGAAGATGCGCAATTTATCATTAAAATACAAAATTTCCTTACTTTTAATTCCCGTCATCATCGTCGTATTTATGCTTATTCTACAGTTGAACATCAATACATTGAAGTCTGGCTTATCCCGGGATTTGGAGCATGAGCTTGAAGGTGTCGGTAATTTAACCGCGATGCAGCTCGATCCTGTTCAAATTACTTCATTGGTTGAGCAAGCAGGGAAGGACAATCCCGATTTCGAAAAGGTGCAAAACCAGCTGGATTTTATTCAAAAGGTTCAAGGCACGATGGCCTCCAGCTATGTCTGGAGGATTCAGGACGGACAAATTTATCCGGTCGTCTTCACGTCTGACCTTAATGAAGTAATGACGGAATTCAACAAGCCTTTGGATGGATTAGCTGCAGCTAATGTTAATGCCGCACAAAAAGCCTATGACAGTGGCACAAGACAGATTACAGGCATGTATGAGGATGCCCTGGGCTCCTGGAGAACCATTATGCAACCGATCCGGAGCGAAGGAAAAGTCGTCGCGGTTCTTGGCATCGACTACTCAGCCGCTTATATCAATAATGTCGTCAGCGAATCACGGACCAAGCAAATCATCATTACGCTTGTCGGCATTGCCGTTACAGGATTAATTATTTATTTCGTTATTTACCGACTTCTGCTGCCTCTCCGGAATATCGTAGGTATAGCTAATAAAATAGCAGATGGTGATCTCACCACACAAGATTTCAGTTCCGATTCGAATGACGAAATCGGACAACTGTACAATGCGATTAGTAAAATGAACAGCCATCTTCGTTCGCTTATCCACAGCATTCAAGAGCAATCCAGACTTATGATAAGCTCATCCGAGCAGGTTCAAACAGGCGCTATGGAGACGGAAAACTACTCCCTCTCCGTTACGAAGGATATTTCCGAGGTTGCTAGCCAGACGACCACTACATCCAAAATTGCCGATGAGACCGTTATTGTTCTGGAAGAGACTGCCCTTGGTATACAGCGGATTGCCGAATCCACTTCATCTGCATCGGAGGAATCCAACCAGATGGCTGATGACGCGGAATCCGGTCATCATGCGCTTCAGGAAATGATGAATCAAATGGAAGCAATCAACATCTCCGTAGGTAAGATCTCGGATGTTCTTCATAACCTAAACCTGCGTATTACGGAAATCGGTACCTTTACTGAACTGATTACCGAGGTCTCCCATCAGACCAACCTGCTCTCACTCAATGCTTCGATTGAGGCAGCACGGGCAGGGGAGCATGGGGCAGGCTTTGCCGTTGTGGCAAGCGAAATCCGGAAGCTGGCGGAAAGCACGAATAAATCTGCTGCCGGTATTTCAGATCTGGTATCGCGTATCCAGGAGAGCACCAACGATTCCATGGAAGCAGCAGATCATGGGCAGCAAGAAGCAACCCGTGGGCTATCCCTTGCATCCGAGGCTGGGCAATCCTTTAGCCGCATTCTGCAGTCCACAAGCAATGTAGCGATGCAGATGCAGGAAATATCTGCTTCCCTTGAGCAGATTTCAGCTTCCTCTGAAGAAGCGACCGCATCGGTTACCGAATTGAAATATGCGGCAGGCAACATTGCCCGTACCTCTGGCCAAGTATCGGATGCCGCGGGTATGCAGCTTGAATTAATCCAGGAGATCAGCAAATCTACCCAATCCTTAAGCTCGGTCAGCCGTCAGCTGCAGGAAATGATTATGGTGTTTAAAGTATAACAAGCACGAGACATGTTTATTCCCCCAGAAAAAAGCGCTGGAGCCATAGCTCCAGCGCTTTTGATATTCAAATGAATCACCTGTTGGATTGTTATCAGCCTGTCACTATGCAAGCTTCAAAGTAAGAGACGCCATCAGGAGCCTGTCCCCTGAAATAAAGCTTGCCGTCAACGGAATCCGAGCGGTAAATTCCCATTTCATCTCCTGCCAATGCTTCATGCTGGTACGTGATTTTAAATGATTTTATATGAAGCTTATCGAGTTCCTCTTTACGAAGTGCGTCCATGCATAGATCGGCGTAACGGGAATTGTTAAGATGTCCGTTCGCATCGATACCACTATAACGGACGACGGAGAGATAAGCTTCCTGCATGACCGTATCTTCGGGAATTTTCACTTTGTCTGGCGCCTCTCCTACCGAATCATCAGCCTTAATCGGCACCTCAAATGGAAATGCGGAAGGGCGCAGCACTTTCCGTTTGCTTATATCCACTAGAGCCCAGATGCTGCAGGCTTCAGCAATCGTCTTCCCCTCATGATCCATAATTCGAAAGTCACGCTGCCAGAGGGCACCCTTCGGTCCTTTATTCCATGTTTGAATCGAAATATCTTCCAGTGCTTTTGGCATCCGCTGAAAGCGCAGCTCCATTGTAATCAGCATCCATCCCATTCCCTCAGCGATCATCTGATCCCGCGTAGCGCCAAGACGCTCCAGATCGGCATCAGCCGTGCGCTGCATCAGAGCAAGCAGTACTGATAGGCGCGCTTCCGATTTATAATCAATGTCATTGGAATGGATGAGATAATTTTCATTCCATTTGATATCCATTTGCGTTCACACTCCTGTACTTTATAAATCATACTCCTCCTCATCACCAAAAACCAGGCAAGCAAAGTAATCCTTAGTGAAATTAAACTCTGCTTGTCGCATCTCGTGTCGACCTCAAATAATGAAATCGCTATCATACTAGGCTTATTTGTACAGCCTCTTTGATCTGCTAATCCACCCTGGAAGGCGACAGATCATGATTCTATGAACTCGGATGACGTGAAAATTGGCTTGGGCGGAGGTCCACTATGGACTTCGGAAAAATGGCGACCTCACACTCAGCAAATCTGAAGCGATTGGTGTCTTCATTTCATAAGCTGGCTGATCTTTCGGGAGTAGGAGGGAATTGGAACAACAGATGAGGCAGAGTGTTCCATGCAGGAAGGCAAGCTGGTCTAGCCGGTAACGAACATTATGAACATAAACGAGCAAAAGATTTTGAAGATGCTTCTTCTCTAAGTTATCCTCATGTTCATAACTGGTCGGAAACCTTGCTCGTGTCAGCTATTTTTACGTAAAGCTGTGTATTATGGGGATGAAATTGTGAATTTGTGGAGAACTTTTTGTGAGATTCTCTAAAATTACAATTTTCGATTGATTTTTCTGTGCATAAGTATTTTTCAAACTAGAAAAGGAGGCTAACCTGTGGATGAATAAAGTCCACTTCCATAAAGTATCCACAAAAGGGGACAAAAAAACCACCATCGATTATTCATCAACAGTGGTTCTTCGCTTGGCGGCATCCTACTCTCCCAGGACCCTTCGGTCCAAGTACCATCGGCGCTGGAGGGCTTAACGGTCGTGTTCGGGATGGGTACGCGTGGAACCCCTCCGCCATCGCCACCAAACAGGATTTTTAATGATTTTTCGAAGCCTAAGCCTCTCGAAATCGCTGCGAGAAAAGATCAGTCGGAAGACTAAACATGCAGCTTAAAAATCAGTCCAGATGTTTGATCACCTGAAAACTAGATACGAAACGAATTTGTGTGTTTAGAAATGGTCTCCGCATTCCTTACTCCGTTGCAAAGCATAACGCTTCCGAAGTAAGTTTCCCTACGGTAAACTTTTTAGGATAAGCCCTCGACCGATTAGTATTGGTCAGCTCCATGCATTGCTGCACTTCCACCTCCAACCTATCTACCTCGTCGTCTTCAAGGGGTCTTACATACTGG
>NZ_BOSG01000007.1 GCF_018403225.1 Paenibacillus sp. J23TS9
TCAAACTCTCCAAGAAAGTTGATAGCTCATTTTGAAACTGACGAGATATAATCTCATTGTTTTGCTCAACAAATCATTCAGCCAGAAGGCTTGAACCAATTTGCTTCGCGGTCGACCTTGCAAGCAAGGTCTGTATCTCACTCGTTGTTCAGTTTTCAAAGATCAAATTCTTTTTCGTTTCCGCTTCAACATTTTGTCTCAGCAGCAACTCTTATAATATATCACGCTGACCATCATTTCGTCAAGCACTTTTTTTCGATCTTTTTTTCAGCTCGACTTTCGAGCTTGTCGAATCCTCAGTTTCGAAAACATCTGAGGTTTAATGGGGCGAGTTATAATTTAACACATAAAACAATACAGAGTCAACCTTAAATTGAAAGTTTACGCAACCTCTATACGTTACCCTGAAATGCTGCATCTATACATTAAAAGGGAAGGTGTCCTTCCCTTTTGTTTATGCTGCAAATAACACGGAGCTACCCAGCTGTATATCGTATTCCTTGACTCCCATAACCAGAAAGCTCTGACCACCCAGCGGTTTCCTTCACTAATGATCTGTTGACCAATTTGCGCATGACCAGAGGCAGTTCATTTCTCACCATGATCAGTTCTGGATGATGAATCAGTTCTTCAATGCTCCATGGTTTAGGTCTGCTTCTCAATATTTGCAACAGAAGGACGGAGCATTCAGCCATTTTTGACATCACAGAGAATTCACAAGCAAGCAGCACTAGTTCGACACGCTGCCGGATGGTTTCCGTACTCTGGGTCAATTCCTCGTATAGCTTATGAATAGCTGTATTCAGCTCTTTCACTTGCTCCCAAACGGCCTTATCAGGCAGGACCCCACGCTCAATAAGCTCAATTCTAGCCCAGTGTTTCAGCGAGTCCAGAACACATTGATATGCATCAATGACGTAGCCGGACTGCATGTTGCGCTTGGCCTCAACATAAATGCAAAGGAACTGCGAAAACTCGTACAGCATTTTACGATCCCGAAGAGGTGTTTCAAATTCTATATACTCCCGGCGCAGCATAGCCAGTCTGTCACCTTGATCCTGGACAAGTTCACCTTCCATAAAACAGCGGACCAAATCCCCCTTCTCACCTGCAATAAGCCAGCGTTGAAGCGATTCAGTCGTGACATGAAGCACCTGACAAGGCAGATCGCCAATCAATGTATGCTCTACAGTCAGTTCCTCTTCCTGCTCTTCATGGACGACAAGAACGATGAAATCGAAGTCATGAAGCAAAGATCCATCAAATTTATGGGCTTCCTGACGATAAACAATAGTACCTATGGCATCGACATCAACCGACTCTCCATAAAAAAAAGACAAATTGGACAAATCCATGTCTCCCTCCATGCATTTCTTGGCGAAAAGCGGCCAATTCAGTTATAATATACTTCTACATGTCCATGTAAGTTCCTTCTTTTTCGAATACAACTAATTGATGATAGGAGCTAGTAATCCATGATCTTTAAAACAGCAAAAATCAATGCCTTCCGCACTTGGGGGCTGCTGCTTACGATGATTGGCATGGGACTTATGGTCCTCGGCACGGCAGGAATTGTCTTCTGGGGACAAGCCGGAAAAATCGTAGCAGCCATTGGTCTCGTCATTGGACTTATCTCCATGATGGGCAGCCTCGGTATTTATTTTTGGGCTGGAATGCTCTCCACCAGCGTTAAGTCAATCGAATGTCCGGAATGTCATAAACCGACGAAATTGCTCGGGAAGACAGACCGCTGCATGTTCTGTCGAACCATTCTGACAACAGATATTCAGCAGGCGAACATTACTGATGATGAACTGGAGGAAGCCCAAAAGCTTCAGGAAACGCAAGCTCCGCAGTCGGTAACTCATCATCACTAAGCAATCACAAAAGAACCGGTCACCCTTTAAAGGATGACCGGTTCTTTTGTTCCGTATGAGTGCAGTATGCATTAAGATGAAATATCTTTGAGCACGTTCCAAGCTTCTTCTGTCCCAAAGCTGCGGGTCCATGCGGCAACACCGCCCAAATTAAGCTCTTTCGCCAGCTTTACTCTTTCCTTAAGAGAAGTCTTATCTTCAATCCATATCTTCTTCAGTACCCCGTTCTCGGTATACTCGACATAGTTTTGTTTAACATCCTCCAGATACTTCGGTTTCAGCTTCTTTTCAATAAGAATATCATTTACGGTTTTCATACCAACCGCCTTCGATGAAACCTTCGTTTTCCCGTCCTTGAGTTCCTCGGACCAGATCCGGGTATACAGCGGCACAGCCAAAATGAGCTTCTCGGAAGGAACCGCATCTTCCTCCAGTATCTTGCGGACTGCTGCTTCCGACCAAGGCAGGGATGAGACGGATCCGGCTTTCGGGCTGGCTGCCCAATGCTCATCATATGCCATCAGTACTATAAAGTCCGCCGTTTCTCCAAGCGAGCGCCGGTCCAAGAATCGGGACCACATTTCGCTGCCCGACTTCGGGGTAACATCGACTGATACAATCAGTCCGGCGGCCCGGGCGAGCGGTTTCAGCTCACGGACAAACTGCGATACATTTTCGCCGTCTTTGGTTTTCACATTTTCAAAATCCAAATTGATGCCATCCAAATGATACATCTTCGCAAACTGCAGTGTCTGGTTAATCGTATTTAATCTCGTTTCATAGGTAGCCATCGCGCTTGTGGTCAGGTCAGGATCGAAGCTGTTGTTTAAAAGCCCCCATACCTCCATCCCACGGGCATGGGCTTTCGTGACATAGGCGGTATCCGCATTGCTGCGAACATTCCCCTCGCCATCAATGATGCTAAACCATGTAGGACTAACCACGTTTACCCCGGATAGCTTATCGATCACTGAAGGATCCGGCTTTTTCTGATAAACAGCTTCCCACGCCAGATTCACCGGCTTGCCTTTCCAGCTGCGTTCCGCCTGAGTAGGCTGCTGCGGTACTGCATCCACCGTTTTCTTTTCGCCCAGCGTTACCTTAGACTTTGGTACATACCCGGCATATCCGTTATCCATTTGTACAAAATACCATGATTCATCGGTTTCCCAGACTCTAATGGATGTGCCGCCAGGCATGTCTGCCAAAATAGGTTCATGCTTGGACGGGCCTTTGCGCAGAGATGTTTTTGAATCCGTCGCCCCGTTAACCTTGCCCATTTGTATGGTATCTCCCGCTTTCATCAACAGCACAGCGCCTGTATCCGAATCTTCGTGAACGGCTATGCCATATAGCTCCTTAAGCGGCTGAACCGGCATATACAGCAGGCTATTCTTCTCTTCTGGCGCAAACCGCAGCTGCACCTGCTTGTTATTTAATCGGGCCTCGGTCTCTCCTGTCTGCAAATGCATGACTTGCACAGGTGTCGTGAGAATCAGCGACTGCGTACCCTTTTCATAACGAATATTCGGATCTACTGCCTCCTGAAGGACAGGAAGCGGCAGCTTCAGCTGTTCACCGGAACCGGCGGCAGACTGGTCAAGCAGTTTTCCTTTTACAAAAATGGGCTTGTCCAGCCCCTTCCATTCCGGCTTCTCATGCAATGGATTCGGAAGAACCTGGGTTACTGTTATATATGCACCGGCCACGATCAAACACAATCCCAGCACAATGGCAAAACGCCTTTTCGCCGTGGAACGGTGCCTGCGTCTTCTTCTAGTCAAAGGCAAATCCTCCGTTATCTTATTGTGTCATTTTCCCTTGCGATATTTAGGATGCAAATTCATGGGGTTTCCAGCATTCTTAACTCTTAAGCAAAAAAACGCGAGGAATCCATTACAGGAATCCGCACGTTTTATCAAAACAGACCGCATGAAACGGATGCTTTACTTATCTTTGCAGCTGCTGCAAATCCCGTACAATTCCATGCGCAGCCCCTGAATCTGAAAGCCCGTGCTCTTCTCAGCCGTGTGCTCCACGTCCTCCAGGGAAGGATAACTGAAATCCTCGATCTTGCCGCATTTCTGACAAATGACATGAAAGTGATCAGACACATTCGCATCAAAACGGCTTGAATTATCTCCATAGGTCAGCTCATGAACCATTCCGGCTTCAATCAGCATCTTCAAATTATTATATACAGTTGCTACACTCATGCTCGGAAATTTAGGCTCGAGCGCACGATAAATCTCATCCGCAGTCGGATGACTCATGGAATCCATGAGATAAGCCAGTATCGCATGACGCTGGGGCGTAATCCGAACACCACTCGTTTTCAATTGTTCCAATGCATGCTCGACTCGCGTAGCCATCTTACCCACCGCCTTATTATTTAAGCAAAATTTCTTATTACTTTATTTTACGTTCATCGTTTCAACTTTGTCAACGAAAGGCCGCCTCTTGAAAAAACTTGGAATTCGAAAAGATATCGATTCAATACTTATTCACTTTCAGATCACTGTTGCCTTCAATATGAACCGTGTATTCTCCAAGACCTATTGTACCCGTTATATTCTTTTTATCCACCGTAAATTCCGGGAATTGGTTGCGGATATCGCCATAGCTGATCGTACCGTCCAGGTTATAGCTTCCCGTTTCAGGGAGGCTGACTGTCAACTCACCTACCGCACTATATATATCCCAGTTGCCTGCTACAAGGCTGGAACGTGCGGTTATACCGCCATTCAGTGATTCTGCCTTGAGTTCGGAACGGATCTCATCCACATAAATATTCCCGTTTTTAGTACGGGCATCAATTTTCCCCAGCGCCCGGATGATGGATAGATTCCCCACCTGGGTTGTGAGTGTGGCGGCATCTGAAATATCAACAGCTTGCATATTTCCCTGGTTCGTGTTGAGGTCAATCGATCCTATGACATTAAAGGCGCTGACTTTTCCGTTTAGCGTACTGCCTTTAATATCCCCGGATACATGATCCAGCTTCAGTTCACCACTCGCTGTCTCCATTGAAATCTGCTTAATGGCGTCCACATGCTGCAGGCTGATACTCCCATTCATGGTCCGCAAGGATAGATCGAATCGCCGATCCTCCGGCAGCGTGATCGTCAGCTCCATCCTCGGCTGTCTTTTTCCGGATTGCCCGTAGGACTTGCCTTTGGTCTGAATCGTAATCGTACTGTCACCGCTGACTTCCAGGGCTGACTCTCTTCCGATTACTTCAGCCTCCGGGCCTGTAATTTGATCGACCCAGATTTCCGCCTGTACCCCGATATCCGTCACGGGTCCGCGCTGCACGATTATATCTCCATTAATGTTGTCCACATTGATATTTTTGGTCTCCATGGTTACCGGATAGGCAATCATATCCTTGGCAACGCTGTTTCCTTCCTGCTCGCCGTAATCCACACCCGCTGCAGTCAGATTCAAGCTCACCTTATTCCATAGATGCAAATAGTGCTTCTGTTCGGTCACGATAAACACAGATGCCGACAAAACGACAGCCAGCAGGATACCGCGCAGATCGAGCTGGAAACGACGGCCCGTCCCCTTCGGCTTCCGCGACACCAGATAAAGCACCACGGATTCCAATCCCCAAAGCACAGCTATGAGCGGCCACCATTTCAGCAGCAGCAGCAAATGTTCGGTACCATGCAGCGCATCATCAAGAAGAAGCACTCCTGTTGCTACAAGCAGCAGGACGGCTGTAAACCTCCCCACCCTCATTCTCCGTTTGCGATTCATGATATCCCCCCGTTCACCTTGCGAATATGATCATCCCTCTCTTGTTTAAATCTTTTCGGAACGGCGTTGTCTCCAAAGAATCCAGATTTCACGGGTTCCTGCCCAGAGACCTGCCGCAATCAATACGATGGAAACCGTGATTTTACCGTAGTGTTCCATATAAAACTGCAGCCAGCGAGGCTTTTGATAAAAAGCAAACATCATTGCTCCGCCAATGATCAGCATAATTCCAAAAAAAGCGCTCCGTTCTACAGTAAAAGGATTCCGGTATGCAGCCGGTTCTTCAATGTCTGTCTGACTGGATGTTTTTACTCTGCGATAAATGACATAATCTGCTGCTTGAAGCACATCATACACATTATAAAAATAGGCCACCGGAATAACCAAAGCCAGCAAGATCAGTAAAGGTACATTGATCTGTATGCCGATGGACGAGAAGTACAGGAGCGCCGAAGCATCCAGAAGCAAAGTAAAAATAAAAGCAATGCCTTTACGATATAAACCAAGATAAATATGACCCAGACCCGGGCATAAGGCAGCCAATAATCCGGCAGTGAATTTTCTTTTTCGGGAAAACAGACGCCGGGTGCGGACTTCAGCATCTTTCTCTCTGCGCTTGTTGTGATCACTCTTTGCCGCTTTGTCCGTTCCGCCCGTTCGTTTGACGCTGTGCATCCTCCCAGCTCCTTTCCCTCTCAAAAATGAATCGATCGGCTTACGCTTACTTTTTATATAATCTTAAATAAAATTTATTTGTCGACTTCCCCCATCTTGTATCTCTTTAAAAAGGGTTGCTTTATCTTTTCTTTAGTTCATTTTATTTAGATAGTACCCTATATGATGTGGACAATAACAGGTAAATATCTGGATGTTCGTCCTTTCCAAACAAAAAAACCCCCGATTTATCGGGAGTTTTCGGATATACACTAATCGATTGAGACCATGGAAATCCCTTCAAGCTTACGGATACGGGAGGTCAGCGTAAGCGGGTCAAAGGCTCGTTTACTCAGTACATTCAATGATATCTCCATCGTGGTTGAAGGCGGCTGAAGCTCTCCATACGCCGCATTGCTCCGTTCATTGACTACGGCCCTTTTCACGGTGATGTCTTCACCCTCAAGCAAACCGGATATGGATTCCAACAGTCCCGGAGCAGAGATCGCATAAATCGTCACTAGATGAAGCTTGCTGCCGCGAATATAACGCTGCTCCAGTTTGTTGAATACAACGAGGGTAAGCAGGATCAAAAATGTCGCCGCGATGGAGGCGAAATAAAAGCCTGCGCCAATGGAGAGTCCGACGGCTGCAATGACCCACACGGAAGCGGCAGTTGTCAGTCCGGTAATCGATTTCCCCGTAAACAAAATCGTTCCGGCCCCCAAAAATCCGACACCCGTAATGACGGCCGAAGCCAATCTCGCGGGATCAATACGAATGTTAACCTCATGCACAAATTCAGAAAAACCGTAAATGGACAGCATGATGATTAAAGTCGACCCCATACAAACCAAAATATGAGTTCGGAGTCCAGCTGCATGATTGGAGCGTTCCCGCTCCAAGCCTACGAGTCCGCCCAGAAAAACAGACAGCAGCAGTCGCAGTAAAATATGCACATTATCTATATACCATGGATCCGCCAAAAGCATATCTCTCCCTATTATGCAATCTGCAGCCTTAAGGCAGGGTTACTTCCATTATGAAGTGGATTTTTCCGCTTGCCTGTGAAATGTCGTCAGTTCAACACCCGGGGCGACCTCAAACGTATCGAAAGGTATAAATCCAAATTTTAGATACAAGGCTACTGCCGGTTCATTCTTGGCACCCGTTGACACGATAAACAGCGGAATGTCGGCGTGGTCATCCAGCACATGGCGAATTAGATTTCCGGCAATTCCCTTGCGGAAATGATCTGGATGAACCATCATCCGCATCAGTGTCAGTGAACCCGGTGCTTCCGTTTGAGTCGCGACCGCTCCGACGAGTTCCCCATCCTCCGTTAAACAACCATAAAAATTTTCCCCGCAGTTTTTCAGCGTCGCATGGGTATCCAGCAGCGGAGGAATATCATAAAATCCGATTTTTTCGGCTTCCAACCGGTAGGCGATATGCTGCAACCGCCAAATTTGATCCACCATGTCGTCGTCCTGCAATGAAAGCTTGGTGATCATAGGCTTCCCCCTTTTCAAGCTATACTCAGTCATTCAGAAAAAGACCATAAATCGCAAAATAACCACATATAAAAAGGGCCTGTCCGGTGGACAAGCCCCAAGACCCGTTCCTCTTGCTTACTGCGCGAGCACTTCTTCCAGCAGTTTGTTAACCATCGCCGGATTGGCTTTGCCTCTGCTCTCTTTCATCACCTGGCCCACCAGGAATCCGATGGCTTTTTGCTTACCTGCTTTGTAATCCTCTACGGATTGCGGATTGGCAGCAACCACCTGCTCGACGATCGCTTTAATCGCACCCTCATCACTGATTTGAACCAAACCCTTCTCCTCAACAATTTGCTGCGGAAGCTTGCCGCTTTCGAGCATTTCCTTGAAGACGGTTTTGGCAATTTTCGTGCTGATTGTTCCCTTTTCAATAAGGCCAATCATCTCGCCCAGTCCCTGCCCGGTAAGCTTCGCTTCCGAGAGTTCCAGGTTGCTGCTGTTTAGATAGCCGAGGAGCTCGCCCATCATCCAGTTGGATACGGTTTTAGCATCTTTCGTGTATTTCAGACTATCCTCGAACAAATCCGCAAGTGGTTTCGAGGAAGTAATAACCTCCGCATCATAGCTTGGCAGACCGTATTCAGAGGTGTAGCGCTCTTTGCGGGCATCCGGCAGCTCGGGTATCGTCTCACGGATGCGGTTCTTCCATTCCTCATCAATGTATACCTTAACCAGATCCGGGTCCGGGAAATAGCGGTAATCATGCGCTTCTTCCTTGCCGCGCATCGAAAGAGTTTTTCCCTGCGATTCATCCCAGCGGCGTGTTTCCTGCACGACAACACCACCGTCATCCAGAATTTCAGCCTGCCGGTATTCTTCATACTCAAGGCCCTTCAGCACCCCGCGGAAGGAGTTCATGTTTTTCAGCTCGGCGCGTGTGCCTAATTCCTTCTGTTCATAGGGACGGATACTGATATTCGCATCGCAGCGCATGGAGCCCTCTTCCATTTTCACATCCGACACTTCACAGTACTGCATAATGGCGCGAAGCTTCTCCAAGTAAGCACGGGCTTCTTCCGGAGAAGAAATATCAGGCTCCGAGACGATTTCCACGAGTGGCGTTCCGACACGGTTAAAGTCCACCAATGATGCATATCCTCCGTCGATATGCGTCAGCTTGCCAGCATCTTCCTCAAGATGGAGGCGGGTAATACCGATCCGCTTGGTTTTGCCGTCTACTTCAATGTCGATCCAGCCGTTCTGCCCGATAGGCTGATCGAACTGGGAGATTTGATAGGCTTTGGGTGAATCGGGATAAAAATAGTTTTTGCGGTCAAATTTGCTGACATCTGCAATTTCACAGTTTATTGCCATCGCCGCCTTGATCGCGTATTCCACGGCCTGCTTGTTCAGCACCGGCAAAACACCGGGATGTCCCAGGCAAATTGGACAGGTGTGAGTATTTGGCGGAGCGCCGAACTCGGTTGAACAGCCGCAAAAGATTTTGGAATGGGTGCGCAGTTCAACGTGGACTTCGAGTCCAATCACAGTTTCGTATTTTGATGATGACATGTTTTACATTCCCTCCTTTTCCAGCTGATTCTACAGGTTTGGCCGCTGTTTATGATATTCGGTGTTCTGTTCGAAGGCCTGAGCCACGCGCAGCACCGTTGCTTCATCAAAGGCTTTGCCGATAATTTGTAATCCGACAGGAAGACCTTCCGCAAAACCACAAGGTACGCTGATCGCCGGAACACCCGCAAGGCTTACCGGAATAGTCAAAATATCGTTCAGATACATGGTCAGCGGATCATCCACTTGTGCTCCCAACTTAAATGCCGTTGTTGGCGCCGTTGGTCCGATAATCACATCATATTTTTCAAACACCTGATCGAAATCACGTTTGATCAAGGTGCGTGCCTTCTGAGCTTTCAAATAAAAAGCGTCATAATAGCCGGAGCTTAGGGCGTAAGTGCCAAGCATAATCCGGCGTTTCACTTCAGGACCAAAGCCCTGGCTGCGGGATTCGAGATACAGATCCAGCAGGTTTCCGGACTGTCCTGCACGCACGCCATAACGCACACCGTCAAAACGTGCGAGGTTAGAGGATGCCTCAGAAGAAGCCAGCAGATAGTAAGCGGCCACCGCATATTCCGTATTGGGCAGTGATACCTCTTCGATCACAGCACCCATGCCTTCCAGCACTTTCAGGGCTGCTTGTACATTCTCTTTGACAGCCGCATCTACGCCTTCTCCCATATATTCCTTAGGAACCGCGACGCGCAGCCCTTTCACATCTCCGTTCAGTGCGCTTAGATAATCCGGAATTTCCACGTTGGCAGAGGTTGAATCCATATGATCATAGCCGGCAATCGCCTGCAGAACATAGGCAGCATCCTCCACATTTTTCGTAACCGGACCGATTTGGTCCAGCGAAGAAGCAAAAGCAACCAGACCGAAACGGGAAACTAGACCGTAGGTTGGCTTTAAGCCCACAACACCGCAGTAAGAGGCTGGCTGGCGAATGGAACCGCCGGTATCCGAACCAAGGGCGAAATAGGCCTCGCCTGCAGCTACCGAAGCCGCGGAGCCGCCGCTGGAGCCGCCGGGTACACGCTCGAGATCCCATGGATTATGCACGGGATGAAAGCTTGAATTTTCATTGGAACCACCCATTGCAAATTCGTCCATGTTCAGCTTTCCGATGGTTACTGCATCCGCATCACGGAGCTTGTGCACAACGGTAGCATCATAAACCGGGTTGAAATTGGAGAGGAATTGACTGGCGCAGGTTGTACGGATCCCCTCTGTAACGATGTTGTCCTTGATTGCGGCGGGAAGTCCGAATAACAATCCGCGCTGCTCACCAGCTGACAACTTGTCATCCAGACGGCGTGCAGTACTTCTCGCACCCTCTTCATTCAGAGTCAGATAAGCTCCGACGCGGGCATCGCGCTCGGAAATAACACGAAATGTGTCTTCAACAAGCTCCAGTACGGATAGCTCCTTATCATGGAGCTTGCTATGTATCTCTTTCAAGTTTTGATTTAACAGGCTCAATTGCCGCTCCTCCTTTCATCTTGAAACATTCTATTCAAGTACAGCCGGAACTTTAAATTGTCCGTCTTCTTCTTCCGGTGCGTTCGCCATGACCTTCTCGATCGGCAAACTTTCGCGCTCCACGTCCTCACGCATCACATTGCTGACAGGCAGTACATGGGTTGTCGGTTCGATACCATCCGTATCAAGTTCATTCAATTTTTCGGCATATTGTAAAATAGCGTTCAGCTGCTCGGTAAACATCTGCTCTTCATCCGAACTCAAATTAAGCCGGGCAAGCTTGGCCACATGCTGAACGTCTTTATTGGTGATGCTCATAATTCTAATTCCTCCTTATTCCTTCTTATGTTTAAAGGATTAAAGCCTCAGGATAACGTTTCTAATTATATTGTAGAACCTGTGACAATTCAATCCATGACTGCAAGCTTACCAATAACAAAAAAGAGCCGGCACTAGGCCGACTCTTCTAAATCCAGGCTCGCAAATTAACTTGCTTGATAAATTCCGCCTGTGAAAGCACCTCGGGTGCGATCTCTTCTTCTTCTTCCTGCTCGAGTTCACCGTTCATAACTTGATGAAACAGCTGCTCGTTATATGTCGCAAGGGCGTAATCGATCAGCGCTTCCCGCGTGGTCATCTCCACTTCATGTTGAATGAGCAGCTCTTCCGGCTGTACATCATCCGCTGGCACGAAAAAGTTCCGGTTAATCTTAGGTATCCGGATCACATAATCAAACGCATTATCCGGATTCCGGTCATAGGCAATCAGATAACCGTATTCCCCTATAGGAAGGTTCTGCTCAAAGGCGTCCGAGACGATTACAATCTTTTCCCCTAGTTGCAGCATCGTCAACCTCCTAGATGTCTGTCATTGTCTGTATAGTCTACTAAAAAAAAATAGGCCTGTCTACGGAAACACATAGAAAACTAAGCAAAAAGACACAAATCCATAATCCCGGTACCTAGAATTTGATAGATCCGGAAAAATCAGAATATGCCGCCAATAAGAAAACACCAAAGTGAAGCGGCAGAATAAAAAGAACGCAAACCGGGATTCATCCACAGCTTGCGTGCTTCGCGAAAGTAAGTGTAGCTTTAAATTAGCATTATTGTATCAAGGCTGTTACCGCTTGTCCATCCTTTTTTCCCGATTTCTGTCGAGAAAACAGTTCGTCCAGAAGATTCAATCAGGAAATATAAGGATTATGGACACGCTCATATCCGATTGTGGTCTTCGGACCATGCCCCGGGTATACCTTGACCTCATCCTTAAAAGTAAAGAGCTTGTTCTGAATAGAATCAAGCAGATCGCGCTCTCTTCCTCCGTAGAGATCTGTTCTGCCGACGCCCAGTTTAAACAAGACATCGCCCGAGAAAAGATCATCCCCACAAAGGAAGCTGACACTACCCGGCGAATGGCCAGGGGTGTGATATACCGTAAAGGTATGCCCGATAAGCTCCAGCTTCTGCCCTTCATCGAGACTGTACTCGGCAGGAGCTGTCATGAGCGGAGGAGAAGCCTGCGGCCAATTCAGCGATCCGTTCAGCTTCGGGTTTTCAAGCCAATCCGCTTCTAGATCATGCAGATAAACCGGACAGTTCTTCAGCTTCCGAATTTCATCCACGCCCCCCATATGGTCGAAATGGGCATGGGTCAACAGGATAGCTTCGATCTCAAGCGGCTGTATTTTTTTGATTAGAGAACCCGGATTCATCCCCGGATCAATAATCACCGCACGGCCAGGGTCCTCTCCTGTTAGCAGGTAAGCATTCGTCTGGAGCGGGCCAAGACAGAAGGTTTGTATGTTCAGCATAATCCGATCAAAATCCCGAAATCAGTTCACGCAGTTCCTTGATGATAACTGCATGATGATCGGTTCCTTCCCCATAAGCTGCAATCAGTTCCTTGCGGCATACGGCCATCTTCTCCTGGTAATCTGAAGCCTCACGGTCGGGATTCTCCTGCTTAAACCGGACCATAATCTGCTGTACATGCTCTGGACGCGGCCCCCACTTGCCAAGCACATAGCCGCCTGTATCCGTAAAAATCACCACAGGAACGCTGCGGCCACCCATGGTCAGGAACTGGTCCATCACATCGAAGTTTTCTTCAAGGATTAGCACCTCGGTTGGAATTTCCGCGGTCTCCAGCGCGTGGAATACCACCGGCACATTACGGACCACATCGCCGCACCAGTCAGCGGCCAGAAGCAGCACGCGCAAATCGTCTCTGAATTTTAAGCTTTCAAAAAACTCGCGGTCGCTTTCATTTTCCCATGTAAACTGTTTATACCCGGACTTGAACTCATCCTGGTTCTTCTGCATTCCATTCATAAACTGCTGCGGGGAAATCCCCGTATCCAGCTTGTCTGCCAAATTTACTGCCATTTATTTCGTCCCCTTTCTGGATTTTGCTTTCACCATTTTGATTACAAAATAAATAATTAAAAGCGCAAGCGCAACGAGTAAAATCGGAGTGATATAGGGTCCTGCCTTTTCATCCACATGCTCCCATTGATCACCCAGAATATAGCCAAGATAGACAAACAATACGGACCAAGGAATAATTGCGAGTGTCGTAAGCATAATAAACCGCCATACGTTCATCTTGGATATTCCAGCCGGGATAGAAATGGCATGACGCACTACCGGAATAAACCGTGCAGTGAAAATTACGCCCGTACCGTATTTGTTAAACCACTCTTCCGCATAATCGATATGCTTCTTATGAATAAAAATGTATTTTCCGTATTTCTCAAGCACAGGCCTGCCGCCGTAGCGACCAATCCAATAGACGAACAGCTGCGCAATTACGCCGCCTACGATTCCGAACAACACGGCGCCAAAAAAGTTGATATGCCCGGAGGATACCAAGAATCCCCCATAAGCCAGTACAATTTCGCTGGGAATAACTTCAATCATCAAGCCCAGCATGATTCCGAAATAACCCAGACTTTGAATCCAATGAAACAATTGACTGATGATATCCGATATAAAATGCACCCTGGCCCCTCTTTCTGTATGTACTTTTTCGTTCCTATCCAAAATCTATTCTAGCACAGGAGCGGACATGACTTCTACTTGCGCCCAATTGCTCAGGGCGGGTGTCCTCATCGAAGCCTCAAGCATATGGTGTGGAATAAAGGAGGTCGTTCAATTGCCGCCGATTTCACAGAAAAAACAAGCCCCGCTGCCATCGGCCCGCGGCATACGCAGAGCCTGCAATAAAGAGCTCTACCGTACGGTCAAACGGCTAAAGGTCTATATCCCTGACGAGGCTGTCCGCGAAGGAGAAACGCTCTACTACCGGAAAGTCATTGAAAATCTGATCTGGATCCATGAAAACCGCAGCAACCGAAAACTGCTTTGCGATTGGTGGGATAAAGCCGTTCTCGCCGAGCTTGCCGAGCTTTGGAAGGTTGAGGAAGCCCATTTGGGAAAGGCTTTTCGAGAAGCCTTCGGCGGGTGATTATCTTTCGGGCGGCGCAGAATGAAATATCATCCGGTGAGCAGTCGAAAGCCCCATATCTACAGCAGCCTTTACTCGGTTGGATCAGGGATCGATTGTTCAAGGCGTGCCAGCTGGCTGCCCCACTCTTTCGCCTCGCGGGTCATGCGGAAATCGCGGTCATTGCGTAAGAGCGCCCCGCGATGATCTGAGGCCCTGTGGGCATAATCGTTATAGAGCGCAAGCCCGGCCTGCACGATTCTGCGTGCTTCCTTCACGTTGCCGGCCGAAAGCTTGCTCTTTGCGAGCCTCAGCAGCCGCTCCAGGCTTTTCGTCTGCTCGCCCGCATTGTATTTGTCCCGGCTGAAACCCGCCTCAGTCCAGTAAGCTGCGGCGCGGGCATCCCCCCGTTTGGCCGCATTGTCCGCGAGCGCAAAGATCAAACCGGGATGCCCCGGCGTATAGGACAGGCTGCGCTGCAGGACCACCTCAGCAGCCTTTGGTGACAACCTCCGGGCCAAATCAAGCGCAGTACCGGCATCCGCCGGATTCCATTGGAGTGAGGATTGTAGAAGCATTACAGCTTCTGCCTTCGATGGCTTATAGAGCGCCTCCTGATGCAGCCGATATCCTGCTTCTCCCCGCAGGGCAAGGAACACACCTCCTCCGCTTACACCTAGCCAAAATAAAATCAGCAGGATCGGTCTATGCGAAACTGGACTCATGATTCGGGAGAGGCCGAAATGGCGTTTTTCAGCTGACACTTCCATGCCCGTTTGTACTTGTAAAGTCTGATCAGGTACCGCTGCATTAAATGAATGTCCCCATGCCACAAGCAGAAACATCAAAAGCCAGACAAAGCCGAAGCTCCAGTCAATATCCGCTGCACTGTGCAAGACAAATACAGCTAACACGGGCAGAAGCTCGCGTCGGCTGTGGTACAGCAGCCACCCTGCCGCGCCAAGCAGCATAAACAGAAATACCGTTCCAATGATACCTGTATTCAGCAGCATGTCGAGATAGCCGCTGTGCACCTGGCTGCCAACATAGGGGTTCGACTGCACGGCGCGATAGGAAAGCCGCCACGTCTCTCCTCCCTGCCCAAACCAGGGCGAGTGCCAGAACAGCCGCCAAGCGTCGCGGTATATGGCACCCCGCGCGGAGACCGTGCTGAAGTTTCTGACGATGCGCTCCTGCGCCGCTAGAAACACCGCGGCCGCACCTGCGGCCGCAAGGATACAGCCTGCCGCCCAGGCGAGGCGGCGCAGACCCGCCGCCACGCCGCTTTGCGCGAGGCGGTAAAGCCCCAGGCCGGCCAGCATGCTGCCGGCCCACACCCCGGCCAGCGTGAGCAGGCCGGGCCAAGGCTGCGGTGCCAGCATGGCGGATGCCAGCTGGCGGTACAGCAGCGCCGCGCCGGCTAAGGGCGCGGCCGCAAGGAGCAGCGGCGCAAGGCTGCGCCGGCGCTCCATGGCCAGGCCGGCGGCCAAGGCTACAGCGGCCGCGAGCCAAGCGCCGCGCGACTCGCTGAGGAGGAGCGCGGCGGCATAGGGGAGCAGCGGGAGCGCGCCCCGCAGCAAACGGATCATTCCGGCCGGTTCCTTATGCCGGTATGATCCGGGCAGCGCAAATAGCCGCTCCAGCAGGAAAGCGGCCATCAGCATGCCAAACGTGTTAGGGTATTCGAGAAGACCGGCGAGCCTTGCCCCCGTGGCACTGATTCCCGGGTTTTCCGTATGCGCAATAGCGTACGGCAGCTGAAGAATGCCATAGACAGACAGCAGCGCCGAGACACACAGCAATCCTCCTGCCGTATGCCAAGCCGCTGCCAAAACAGCTCTACCTCCTTGCCGCCGCGCAATGACGAATGCAGATACAGCAAAAAGACCGTAAAGCCCCCATCTGAGCAGCTGGTTTACACTCCCCTGAACGGACAGTGATCCCAGCAACCAGTGCATGGCATAGACGGTCATCAGCAAAAACGGACTAACTAGCAGCATGAACTCGGGTAAAGAGAATGCAGCTTCCGGGAACGCCCCTTTCTCTGATCGTGTAATAACACGCAGCATCAGAGCAAAGGTACCCGCAAGGAAGCAGAGCAGACCGTATCCGATCCAAACCGGATACATATCCACCGTAAAATAAAAGCCGGATTTCAGACAAGAAACCAGTAGCACAGCAATTAGTGCGGCCTCTCCCATTCTCTGAACCCAACGTTTCACGCTCTGCCTCCTATCATCTTAAAATCATTCCGAATCGGCCGCCCCGGGCAGCAGGTCCGCACATGCTTTTTCCAGATACGGTTTAGCGTTCAGGAAATCACGGAACTCTGTATACTCACGCCATAGCTCCTCTTTGCGGCCGCTTTGTCCTTTGACTGCCCTGATGAGAATATTCTTCGGAGTATGCTCCAGATCAATAAACTCAAGCAGCTGGGTTTTGTATCCGAGAATGTCCAGCAGCTTGGCACGGATGCCGTCCGTCGCCAACGCAGAAAAGCGCTCCTTCAATATGCCATGAGACAGCAGCGGCTCCATTACCGGACTGTCGATCTGAGCGAACAGCTCATGCTGGCAGCAGGGAACTGAGAGGATAACGGAGGCGTCCCAGCGTATCGCTTTCTCCAAGGCAGCGTCCGTAGCCGTATCGCAGGCATGAAGCGTGACCACCATATCAACCTGTTCCAGTTCGTTGTAGTCGGCAATATCCCCGACAAGAAAGCGAAGGTTGCTGTAATTCAGCCTGTCCGCCAGTTGATTGCAATGTTCGATGACATCTGCTTTAAGATCCAGTCCCACAACGTTCAGCGTTCTGCGTTCCTGAATGGTCAAGTAATGATACAGCGCAAAGGTCAGATAGGATTTCCCGCATCCGAAGTCGACAATCGTGATTGGCCGGCCTTCCGGCAGTGAAGGAAGTACATCCTCCACCATTTCAAGGAAACGGTTGATCTGTTTGAACTTGTCATATTTTCGTGCAAGCACCTTGCCCTGCTCATTCATGATGCCCAGCTCGACAAGGAATGATATGGGATGACCTTCCTCCAAGACATACTGCTTTTTGCGGTTATGCGCCAGATCCGCACTTGTTTTCGAAGGTGACTTGGTGAGAATAGACACTTTATATTTCTTGCTGATCAAAATTTGAAAGTCAGCATCCGGTGTGCAGATCATTCCCTGGCGGAAGGTTTGCTCGAACAGCTGCATAATCGCTTCTTCCGCTTCCTCCGCCGGAATATTTTGATGTACAACCTTATTCGGATGAACATATGCGAACTGGTAATGTATTTTTTTCTTCAGCTCCACAGGTTTGATTTGAACCTTGGTATAAGGTACGCCTTCCCGCTTGCGGAGCTGGCTGAGTGTTGCCGTAATCAATGTTGTTTCTTCCGTTATATCATGGATGAGTTTGCGTAAAGATTCCAAGAGAGTACATCTCACTTTCTCATATATTCAAGGCGAAGCTAGCCCTTCACTTTCCGCTGCAGCTCCTCCACGCCTTCTTCCACCTCAGCGCGGGGAAGGCCGCCTGCCTTAAGTTCGTCATCGCTTCGCATTAGAAGTCTTTGATAGAAGGTCAAGCCCTCTTCTTCAGTCATTTCATGTTGGTCCAAAAGACGAAATAGTGCATTCTCCGCTTCATCGTAATGCCCCTGCTCCTCTTCATAGCCCAGCAGCAGCTTGTCCGTTTTTGCCGGAAGCCTGTAGCCTTTAAGCTGTTCCTTCAAATCGGTCACGCGTTCCGGCAGCTTCAGCATCGAATGGTCGGCACCATGCAGATCGGCATAAAGATACAGATGCAGCGACTTCATCAATCGCGTCAGTCCTTCATCCTTGTGGCCCATATCAAGGTACACGCCGCCTTCTTCTTCAAGTAGTCTTGCGATGCTCTGCAGTTTGTCGGCCTCGATTGCGCCTCCCAGACGAAACATATCTATCATATCCTCGACGGACAGGGAATTCAAAAGCTTGGAGTTCAGACGGAAATTTTTGCTCAGCAGATCATCGATTTCCCATAAAGCCTCAGCGTATTTTTTCTGCTGCTTTAGTCCGAATACCTTCCCCACCATTTCAACCATGTCTTCCACCATCTGCAGTATATAGTCTTTCCGGAACATAATGCGTCTCAGTCCTTTCCCATGCAAAATGCTGTGATTCATTCAGGTAGGGCTATTGTTCTAACTGATTGTAAGCCATTCGGCAGGCCAAAGCCAGCGGAACCCTTACAATGCAGGGAGAAAGGCTGTCAACATTTTCTAAGTACATCCGAATTCTAATATGTATTTAAAAGCCGGAGACCCTGTTGTCGGGACTCCGGCTGCTAATTAACATCATGAACTTCTAATCGGGTAAAGCAACTTTATTGAAGCTATTCTTTTCCGCCTTCATGAAGCGACTGTTCCAAAAAATGCTTCATCACTTTGACCAGCTCTTCCGGAGCTTCCATCATGCTCATGTGGCCAGCACCCGGAATAGTTGCCTTCGTGATATTCGGATGATCTGCAGTAAATACTTTCTCTGCCGGAATCACTTGATCCTTTTCCCCGGCTACCAGCAGTGCAGGAAGCGTAGAAGCGGAGATCACATCTCTGCGGTCCGGACGCTCCCGCATGGCCAAAGCTACACCTGCCGCCCCTTGCGGAGGAGTTCTATATCCAATCTCCTTCGACTTTATGATCATATCCTGGTGAGATTCAACATTTTCCGGTGCGAACAGTCCAGGAACCAAACCGTCGATAAATGTAGTAATTCCCTCGGATTGGATCGTGCTCACTGCCTTCAGACGCTTTTCCTTGCCAGCCTCGTCATCCGCATAGCCTGTGGAATGAATAAGACCAAAGCCATTCAACCGGGATGCGTAGCGCTGCGTAAAGGAAAGTGTCACATAGCCGCCCATGGAATGACCGAACAAGGTAACCTTCGGCAGATTGAGCTCATCCAAGAGCTTCAGGACATCATCTGCCATCTGTTCGATGGAATAAGCTCCAAGCGGCGCATCCGAAGAACCATGTCCACGTAAATCAGGCACGATGCAGCGGTAGCTGCCAGACAAGAGCGGTACCACCTTATCCCAATACTCGGAGCTGCCGCAAAAACCGTGAAGAAGTACGATTGGTTCACCCTCTCCATGTTCGGAATAACAAAGCGTGTAACCGTCGCAAACTAATTTTTCCATGATGATATCCTTCTTTCTTTATATCGAATTGAATTTTTCACAGCATTATTCTTATTCTGGTTTTTTGCATGATCTCAATTATGTATATTATTAATCCAAAGGCCGGCCGTTGAAACGTAAACCCTGAACTTGGGAATGAATACCGAACGCATCCGCGGCTGATGAGGCTATTTGCCCGGCCATGGTCATCACATGAAAAAGCGATGTCATTTGAAGGGTGGCATAAGGCTTGGGACCTTTGACATTCACAACTGCGGCGACACTGTAATGTCCAACCGCCGGCAGCGCATACCCTACCGATTGGGCAGGAAAAAGCGGCTCATCCGAAACCAGAAAACTTCCCACAGACTGTGACTGCCCCAGGCAGGCGTCTACAGCGATGACAATATGATTCTCGGGGATGGCCGCGATACAGGCTTCCAGGCTGGATGCATCACATGGTGAGGATAAGGTGCCCACGACATGTGGAAAACCATAGGCTCGTAATTCGCTGCCCGTCAGCGGTCCCAATGCATCTCCAGTTGAGCGGTCCGTACCGATACATAAAAAGGTGATTTGATCCAGCTCATAACGGCTCCGAATCTCCACAAAAAAATCGCGGAGTCCATCAGCATGAATTCTTTTGCAGCTTCCGCCTTTTCCCCTGATCAGATGAGGATCTTGAATAGACATGGCTAACGGCCCTCCCTAGCTGCCTTCGGCAGCAGTTTTCTTTTGATTTTACTGCAAAATTGACGGTAAGAAAAATCATTTTCCTGTATTGAGAGAAAAGACATGCTACAATGATTACAACTTGTTTCAAGAATAGAATCTGGAAAGGATGAAGCATCCCCATGGACTTGTCCCAAAAAAATGCTGAGAATATTGAATATATGATTGAACAGATTAAAACCAAACTGAGAATGGCCAGTGGCGCAGCGATGAATGCCTCCGCGTTCTCGATTGATCAGTATGAGGATATCCGCGATGTTTATGAACTCGTGATGAATAAATCAAATCTGAGCATTTCGGAAGTAGAAGCTCTGGTTTCAGAGCTTGGCCGGCTTCGCAGCAAGTAAATTTGCTGGTGAACCACAACCCAAAAGCCCCCTGATGTCCTTTCGTCCGTAAATTTACGAATGATGGATTATCAGGGGGCTTTTCATTATGGCGACTCATCCTAGGGGATATCCACGAGCACAAATTCCGCGTCACCTTCACTGCTGGTACCTTTGATATGAAGGTCGCAGTTGTTGCGGATACGCGCCGCGTCTCCCGGTTCGAGTTGGAATGTTCCATCATTGCAGCCGATTTCAAGGTTGCCGGTAATGAGGAACAAATAAGTCCTTCTTTCGTCTTTTTGCTCAAAAACGATTTCCTTCCCTGTTTCCAGGATGGGAATATAGAGGGATATATCCGATTGAATTTGCAGTCGCTCTTCTGCACTTTGCTCATTCATTTTGCCGGTCACGGCAGGTTCAAGCTTGTTAAGCCGTTCCTCTCTGGAGAACGAACGGGATTTCCATGTCGGCTCCATTCCTGGCTCCGTTGGTAAAAACCACATTTGCATAAAGCGCACCGGCTGATCCTCAGAGGGGTTCGTCTCCGAGTGGTTAATTCCCGTACCCGCACTCATCACTTGCACGGTACCTGCAGGAAGACGGGTAACGTTGCCCAAGTCGTCATTATGCTCAAGTGTTCCTGAAATTACATAACTGATAATCTCCAAATCATGATGAGGATGTTTCTTAAAGCCTTGTTTCGGACTTAACTGGTTATCATTATGTGCGAGCAGACAGCCAAAATGCGCATTGCTTGGATCATCATAGTCTGCAAAAGAAAAGCTGAATTCGCTATGGATCCACTCTTTCTCCGAGGTATGACGTTCCGCTGAAGTCACTACTTTAATCATTTTGCATCCACCTCCATGAACAACTTTTTTTGGTAAGCTTGATCTTGAATATGTAATTCTTACCCCCAACCTCAAAGCCTCAATCATTTTTACAATCTGAAAACAAACCAAAAAGTCTCCCTTGTTAAACAGAGGAGACTGAATCTCTACCATATATGGGCCGGTATTAAAACCGAATAATCTGTAAGTATAGATTTACCAACAGCAGGAATATCGCGAAGCTTTAAGATTACAGTGATTGCAGTTGGAACACGGTTTCGGCGCAACCGACATGTTTGCCGGCATCATTGTATATGTCATGTGTAAAGGATTGTTTCATTTGTTCAATCAGCGGTCTGTTGCTGTAGCCGATTTGTACCAAAATGGATTCCACAATCCAGCCCCACTCTTCTTCGGAGCCATCCAATACCTTAAAGGCAATGCCAAGGCGCTCCTTTTTGAGACCAAAGCAGTACACACCCTTGAACCCGCCCTTGGCCACAATATTCGGATCCTGCAAAATTAGGGAATCCACGCGGCCGCTGCCTCCGACCATTTCCGGGTACCGATTCATGGCTTGGGTTATGGTCTTGACGGCTTCCCTTGTGGGTTTATCAGCAATCAGATCCGGACAGGCCAGTTTGGCATACGCTGCAGCCATCGCAGATAGCGGCAGTGCAAAGACCGGAAATCCGCATCCATCTGTGCCAAGTCTGATCTGCTGCGGCTCAATGCCGCACATCATCGATATGGTTTCAATAATCTCCTGCTGCACCGGATGCTCCGGTTCTGCATATCCTTCAAGCGGGTAACCCTTCATTTTACAGTAGGCGAGCACCCCCAGATGTTTGCCTGAACAATTATGGTACAACCGCCGCTTGCTGCCGTTATGACGTAGAACATCCTCTTTGCTTTCCTCATTCAGGGGAAAACTCGGCGCACAAATCAATTCCATTTCCGTGAGGCCTGTCTTTTTCATGATGCTCTCAAGTACTTCCACATGGTCTGGTTGTGCCAGATGTGAAGCTGTCATGATTGCAATTTCTTTCTCGCTGAGTCCGTAATGGGATACAATGCCTCCACGGATTGCACTGATCGCCTGAAGCGGCTTGGCAGCCGAACGGGTAAATGTTACAAAACCCGGATCGCCTGCGGCTGCCGTGATCTCACCTTGATCATTGACTATGCATATATGTCCATAATGCGCGCATTCCATGATGCCCGCGCGATATTCTTTGACTAGTACCGATTCCATTAACCCATCTCTCCTTTAGCTTATCGCTTATCCATCATACAACTTATTTTAAAGAGTATAAAGACTGCCTTATGGAAGAAAAAGTGAATTGTCAGCCTTTAATTCTATAACGATTCACTTTTGTAAAGCTTCTAAATGATTCATTTTTTCAAGTAAACAAGCAACAGAGTCTACTATCCTATAATTATCACCCATTTACTCCCATTATCGTCAATATTGTTTCATGCGATTCTCTCCCGTTTATATACGAAGTAAGCAAGACGAACAAGAGACTTCATCTTCAACCTAATAAGAAAGGGAGGTGATCGTCATGTGGGCAATTATCATCACAATCGTCATGGCCATCATCATTGGTATTATCGGTGACGCGTTGGTGGGACATGAAATGCCGGGTGGCATTCTAGGTGCCATGGTCGCAGGTTTTGTAGGTGCTTGGGTAGGTGCTTGGCTATTTGGAGACTGGGGCCCTCATCTCGGAAACTTCGCTGTCATACCCGCTATTCTCGGGACTGCAATTTTCGTATTCCTTCTTGGGCTCATCAGCAAATTGTTTACACGTTCAACCTAATTATAAATATTAACTAAGAACAAGGAGTGATTTCAGATGAATAAAGCAGAAACTGAATATCCAGTACAAAGTGGCAGCACGTTCTTTAAAGGAGCACTCATCGGTGGATTAATCGGGGCAGCAGCAGCATTATTGTTTGCTCCAAAGCCTGGCCGCGAGCTCCGTGGCGATTTATCCGAGAAAATCAGCACCATGACGGATAAGTCCAAAGAAGTCGCTTCCGTCGTTGGTGAAAAAGCCACTGATCTGGCCAAAACGGTATCTTCCAAAACTACAGAGCTGGCCAAATCGGTAAGCGAAGGTAAAAACAACATTATGGAAAGCGTCAAGCAGGCTTCTGCTGACGTGTCGGATGATGCGAAGGATGCTTCCAAGGATATCAAAGATGCTTCGGAAGACGCCTCCCGAGACGTCCGCAAGGAAATGAATAAGACATCTTATTAAATTGGATGAACTAAAGGGACACTGGCAAGTCAATCTTTAGTTCAACGATACCGATGGACTATTCACAAAAGCAGCCAGCTGACCAAGCTGGCTGCTTTTGTGTCAAGACTACTACAATCGGCCGCTGTTATTGCCGAAGAAAGCAGGGATGAACCGTGAGCAAAGCGAATCCGTACAATGTGGATGAACATCCATTTGAGCTAAGACACGAGGTTAAGAGGCTTAACAAACGCCTGGATCAGATCGCAGACTCGCTGGAAAAGTCACAAGTTAAGGATATCATTGAGAATTACTCTAACCCGAAAAAAAGAATCATCTCCAACTTCACGTCAGGATTGGCACGCGGTCTCGGCTTATCCCTGGGTACATTCGTCGTTCTGGGTCTTCTCGGTTATATTCTTAGCTTGTTTGTCAGTATGCCGGTCATTGGTGATTACATAGCCAGACTCCAGCATTACATTGATGCCTATAAGTAATAAGCCCAATGTAATTGTACATTCTTATATCAAAAAAGCCTGAAAGACTCTGAAATCTCAGATTCCCTCAGGCTTTTTATTATGAAAAGATCCTCTTCAGATCTTTGAATTTTTGGTCTTCACACTGAGCAGATCGCCAGTCCAGCCCTTCCGGTGCATCCACCAATACATCCCGCCGCTAAACAGGAATGTCGCGAGCATGACACCGATAAATCCCCAAGGCGTTTTAATGGCAGGTAAATTGTCAAAATTCATGCCCCATATTGCCCCTACCACTGTTGCAGGCGTAAAGATGGCGGTCAGGATCGTCAGTGTTTTCATAATTTCATTGCCGCGGAAAGCCGACACTGCATCATCGATGGCGATCAGTGTATCAATCTCATTTTCATAATGCCTAAACGCCCGGTCCATACGTTCCATCCGATGCAACAGCTGCATGAAAGGACGGCTTTTTTCCAGCTTGTCCAGATATCCTTCCTTCGAGGCCGCTAGAAACTCTTCGAACGGAGTAAACATATTGCTCCAATACAACAACACAAACCGGGAACTGAGAATTTTGTCCATCAGATTCCGCTCGTTATTCATTTCCATAGCACGCTCAATCTCCCGCAAATTGACTTCAAAGAGATCCAGTCCCAGGTGAAAATAATGCAGAAGAGTCCGGGCGAGTACGAACATGCCTTCAACGGCATGTTGACACTGATGCAGCATCGCTGTCCGTTCTTCCGTGGCCATGATTTCTCTCGTGTTCTGGTCCAAATTAATCGTAACCAGAATATCACTCTGCACAAAAAAATGGAGCCGATCCATATAACTGCTGTCTGTAACTTCATCATTGATGGAATATGGCAGCGTGCCAAAAATAACGGCATCCACCCCATTCGGAAAGCGGACCGACATATAATTTTCCCCGATCTTCGGAATTACGCTAATCCATTCTTCCATGATCGGGAATTGTTCCTGCAGCTGCTGAAGCATTTCGCAATCTATATCTTTTAAACAAATATCATACCACTGCCAATGCCCTGCAAACGATAACACGTTGTTCACAGATTCATTCGTGATCTCATTTTTCATCGGTCCCGCTCCTTCCCAATCCAACTTTAAGTTGTAATCTGGATTTTCTTCCACCATAAAAGGACACGCAGCATATTCTCAAGGAGAGAACATGGCGTGTCCTTACGAACTTCCAGTCATGAGCACAAAACAAACGGGAAGCTTGTCCTTCATATAGATGAATTAGACATGATTTCTTTGAGTTTTTCGGTTGCTCTCTTCTGAATTCTTGATACGCTCATCTGCGAGACACCCAGCTTTTGCGCAATGGAACGCTGCGACTCCCCATCCTGGAAAGCAAGCAGAAGTACCTTTTGCTCCTGTTCTTTCAATTGGCTGAGAGCCTGCTGTAGATCCATTCTTTTCTCTACAGAGTCGTAATCATTGACGTCAGAGCTGATCAATTCACCAAGCGTTGCTCCTGTCTCTTCCTGCGAAAGAGGAGAATCCAGAGAAACATAGTGGTAGCATTCGCGTCCGGCGAGTACCTCTACCGTCTCTTCAGCGGATAGATCAAGGAATGCAGCAATTTCATTCACATTTGGAGAACGTTCAAGCTTTACCGTCAGCTCATCGATGGCATGCTGAACAAGAGCTCCTTTTTCCTTAATCCGCCGCGGAACCTGGATGTACCAGGATTTATCGCGGAGGAAATTTTTCATGTGGCCAATCATGCTTTTCATGGCATAGGGCTCGAAAGGAATGCCAAGGCTGATATCGTACTGCTGAAGCAAACGAATCAGCGCCATTTGGCCAACCTGATATAAATCCTCGTACAAATCCGGGCGGTTGCGGGCAATTTTGCCGGCAGCCATTTTCACCATGGGCTCATATTTTTTTATTAGAACGGTAGCGATTTCGTTATCTTTGGTCTGCTGGTATTCCCAGATCAGACCAACAGCCTCGCTCATGGACTCAGGGGGAGTCACGTTTTCGTTCATACTTTCTCCTCACTTCTCATGAGGCGCTTCGTCATCACAACTTTGGTTCCACGCCCTGTTTCATTCTTGATGCTGACCTCATCCATGAGAGCTTCCATCAAATAGAAACCAAGTCCGCCTATTTCCACATCATGCAGATCTTTATCATGCAGAGTTACACTGTTGCTGCTCGGAGTAACACGTTCAAAGCTTTCCCCTTCGTCCGAAACCGTAATGGACAATAAATCTTGGTTCACTTCAAAAGCAACTTCAACCATACCGTCCTGTTGATTATAAGCATAAAGCACCGAGTTATTGCATGCTTCCGATACGGCAACCTTCATATCCTCAATATCTTCATAAGAAAAGCCCATTTTCGAGGCAATTCCATATAAATTTAATCTAACAATATCTACATAATCCGCTTGAGCTGGTAGAGTAATAACGACTCTTTGCACTTCAGCATTCATACTTTCTTCGATCCTTTCCTATTGGGAATTCTCATTAGGGCTGAAAAACTTAGCAATACCCGTCATGTCGAACAGCTTCTGAATTTGAGTAGGAACCTCTTCCACGACAAACCGGGCATTCATCCCGTGTCTGGCTTTCAGTATAGACAGCAGGATACCGATACCAGTGCTATCGATATATTTCAAATCCCTCATGTTGATCAACAAATCAAGATCAGAATCCCCTACAAGTGGTTCCATGACAAGTCTGAAATCAGGAGCAACCGATAAATCCAGCTCTCCGCTTAAATAAACGGTGCAAGATCCTTCATTCCGTTCCGTTGTTGCATTGAATTTCTCATTTTTATTTGTATTCATAGACACTCTCTCCCGAAAATTGTTTTCTTTATCAAATAACCCCGAATCCATAAGCTTGAATCACCGCTCGTCCTAATATTGCGAGGTAATTATTTCCTAGGCGTGATGGATCCTCATATCTGACGACAGTACATCTTCACGAGACAGGGGAATGGGATAACGTGTTAACACCTGCTTAACGCTGCTCATCTTGACGGGCTTGCTGATATATTCGTCCATCCCCGCTTCCTCGCAGCGTTCCTGGATCCCTTCCATCACATTGGCTGTCATCGCGATGATGACCGGTTTGTGGTTAGAATTTTGCTGCTGCTGACGAATGAGCTCTGTAGCCTCAAGCCCGTCCATCACAGGCATCTGCAGATCCATAAAAATAAAGCGGTAGCCGGGATGAGACTGCGCCTTCTCAACGGCCTGCTGTCCATCCTCCGCTACATCGGCTTTCAGCCCAAGCTTGCCCAGCATGCTCACCATCAGCTTCTGGTTAACCGGATGATCATCCACCACCAGAATATCAGTCGGAGCATTCTGATCCCGGTCTACATGAAGGCGGAGTTCATCACAACGGCCACTCATGCCCTCATCCTGTTCCGGCTCTTTTACGACTATATTGAAAATGAACGTGGCTCCCTTTTCTTCCGAAGACTCCACGTTGATATCTCCACCCATCATTTCGACAAGTGATTTACAAATGGCAAGACCCAGTCCGGTTCCGCCATACTTACGGGTCATTGAAGAATCCAGCTGGGAGAAGGGCTTGAAGAGACGGTCAATTTTTTCTGCGGAAATGCCGATTCCGGTATCTTTAACAGCGAATTCGATGTTGATTGAATCGCCTCCCGTTTGTTGTTCCTTGGGAGAAATCATGAGGTAGACACCACCCTGATGCGTGAATTTCAATGCATTGGCGATCAGGTTAATCAGCACCTGGCGCAGCCTTGCCATATCCCCAAAGACCACATGCGGAATATGCTCATCAATGAAATACACAAGCTCCAGGTTCTTTTTGCCGGCCTCGACCGAAAAAAGACTAAATACCTCCTGTATGCAGTTCTGAAGATCAAAAGGATGCTCCTCAAGCTCCATTTTTCCAGATTCCATCTTGGTGAAATCCAGAATATCGTTAATCACCGTCACAAGTGCATCGGCACTTCTGCGGATAATCTCTGAGTATTCCTTTTGCTCTTCTTTCAGATCCGTCTCCATCAGCAGGTCCACCATACCAATGACGCCATTCATCGGCGTACGGATTTCATGGCTCATCATCGCCAGAAATTCCGTCTTGGCTTTGGCTGCGATCTCCGCAGCTTCCTTGGCTTTGACCAGTTCATAGTTGATCTTTTCCAGCTCTTGCGTCTTCTGCTGAAGCAGCATCGTCTGGGTTTTATGCTTTTTGTTTGTCAGGTACATTTCGACGAAGCCTTCAATTTTTGATTTCAGAATCTGCGGAATAAAAGGCTTTACCATATAGTCAATGGCACCTGCGGAATAGCCTGCGAACAGATGCTCCGCTTCCTTGCTGTTTGCCGAAATAAAAATAATCGGAATGTCCTTCGTCTTGTCCCTTGCCTTAATTAGTTTGGCCGTTTCAATTCCATCCATGCCTGGCATTTGCACATCCAGAATAATAACGGCAAACTCATCTTTCAGGAGGCAGCGCAGCGCTTCTTCACCCGACGTTGCCTTCACCAGATTGTACTGCTCACTCTCCAGCACGGCTTCCAGGGCAAGCAAATTCTCAGGACGGTCATCTACCAACAATATATGAATCGGTTCTTCAACCCCCATGGAATCCTCCCATTACACTATTTAATCTTCCGGTATATTTTTTCCACACGGTCCAGCGGTTCGTAGCAATCACTGTATTCCGTAAATTGAATGGACTCTTTCGATCCTAGAACCAAAATACCGAAACGGCTTAAACTTTCATGAAACAGCCCATGAACTTGATCTCGAAGCGTGTCATTAAAATAAATCATAACGTTCCGGCAAAAAATGACGTTAAATTCATTAAAGGAACGGTCTGTTGCCAGATTGTGCTCAGCGAAAATGATATTTTTTTGCAGAAACGGTTTGAAAATCACCGAATTATATTTAGCCGTATAATATTCTGAAAAGGAGCGGGTACCACCCGCTTCGATATAGTTTTTAGTGTACAGCTTCATTTTTTCAATCCCGAATATCCCTTGTTTGGCAGTCTCCAGCGAGCGGTCGTTCATGTCAGTCGCATAGATCCTCGACTTCTCGTAAAGCCCCTCCTCATGCAGCAGAATAGCCATGGAATATACCTCTTCACCTGTCGAGCAGCCTGCATGCCAAATCCTAATGTACGGATAGGTGCGAAGCAGAGGGACGATTTTCTTGCGGAAAGTTTGAAATAGTCCAGGATCTCTGAACATTTCCGTCACAGGTATCGAAAGATTATGAACCATACGTTCAAAAACCGGTCTCTGATGGAGCACTTTTTCCTGCAATGCAGAAATATTTTTTAAATTTTCCGAATGGATAAAGTGCCATATTCGCCGCCGTAGGGAAGGAAGCGCATAGTTTCGAAAGTCATAGCCGTAAAGTCGATGCACGCCTTCAAGTAGCAGTTCGAGTTCGATATCTTCTCGCTCTCGGTCCCCGGTTTCAGGTAATCTGTCATCATAATCATCTGATATGCAAAAATCCATCCATGTTCCTCCTGGTTTTCTTTCCTGTTACGGATATAACGTTCGAAATTCTGTTTTTTCATATCACTTTATCTATTACCCAAAACTCAGGTTTACGAATACAGCCATACGCGCATTAATGAAAGAAGCTGTTCCGTTTGAATCGGTTTTTTGACATAATCCGAGGCTCCGGCTTCAATGCACTTCGAGCGGTCTTCCTTCATGGCTTTGGCCGTCAGCGCGATAATCGGAAGCTTATGGAATTCCGGGTTCTGACGGATCAGGCGCATGGCCTCGTACCCATCCATTTCCGGCATCATCATATCCATCAAGATGAGGTCAAAGCTTTTGCCGCTGTTCAGAATTTCAATGGCCTCACGGCCGTTTTCGGCAAATGTCACATCCATATCATAGCCTTCGAGCACACTCGAAAGCGCAAAGACATTACGGATGTCGTCATCGACAAGCAAGATCCGTTTGCCTTCAAACAAGACTTCCTTGTTATGCAGTTTTTGCAGAATCTTGCGCTTATCCTCCGGCAGATTGGCTTCTACCCGGTGCAGGAACAACGTTGTTTCATCCAGCAGACGTTCTGGCGATTTCACATCTTTGATAATGATGGATTCGGCATATTTGCGCAGCATGGTCTCTTCTTTACTGTTCAAATCCTTGCCGGTATAAATAATAATCGGTAGATCCTCCAGCTCTTCGTCCTGCTGAATTTGATCCAAAAGCTCAAACCCGGTCATATCACTCAGCATTAAATCCAGTACCATGCTGTCATATCGCTGATTCCGCAGCTCATTCAGTGCATCCCTTCCCGTGGAAACCGCCGTGATCGCAACGTCATCATGATCAATCAGTTCTATGATCGAGCGACGCTGTATTTCATCATCCTCGACGATCAGAAGATGCTTAACCGAATTGTCTGTATACGATTCAATATGAGTAAAGGCTCTTTCCAGCGCAGTCTTGGAGGAAGGCTTTTTCAAATAGGCAATAGCCCCCATCTTCAATCCCTGCTTAACCTCATCCACCACTGAAACAATGTGAACCGGAATGTGACGCGTTGCCGCTTGGCTCTTGAGTTCTCCAAGAATCGACCAGCCATCCATAACCGGCAGCTGAATGTCCAGGATAATTGCATCCGGCAAGAAAGATTGTGCCATCTTCAGGCCGACATCCCCCTGCATGGCTACGAGCCCCTTGAAGCCCCGTCCTCTGGCCATATCTAACAGGATATTAGCGAAATTGACATCATCCTCAATAATGAGAAGCACCTTTTCTTTTTCTCCAATATGGTTCCGGTCATCTTCCATGAGGACCGCAGCTTCAGTCTCGGTTTTATCAGCTTTACTTTTCATTGCTGGCTTATTGTCCGTATCATTTTGGATCAACAGCTCCGAAGAGGCTGCGGCCTCGGCATGGGCAATCTCGGCGGCTTCAGCCGATGTTTCAGGAAGATACAACGTAAAGCAGCTGCCTTCTCCTTCCACCGATTGAAGCTGTATTCCGCCTCCAAGCAAGCGAGCCAGCTCGCGGCTGATGGAAAGTCCAAGCCCTGTACCGCCATATTTACGACTTGTGGTACCATCCACCTGCTGGAAGGCTTCGAAAATAAGGTCGGTCTTATCCTTCGGAATACCAATGCCGGTATCCTTGACGGCCAAAGCAAGATAGGATTTTTCCGGATTTAAATAAGAAGGGAGTTTGCTGGATTCAGCACGTTTGACGTTAAAAGAAACCGAGCCCTTCGTGGTAAATTTAAAAGCGTTCGACAGGAGATTACGGATAATTTGCTTCACTCTGTATCCATCAGTCACAATCGATTCCGGCAGATCCGCTTCATAATTAACCTTCAAACCGACCTGCTTCTTGTTAGCCATCGGCATAAAGTTTTGATGAACGAAGCCTTTCCAATCCTTGATAAGGATATCTTCTCGGTTGATTTCCATTTTGCCTGCATCCACCTTGGAAAGATCCAGAATCTCATCAATCATCTTAAGCAGATCCGCGCCAGACATATATATCGTATGGGCATATTCTTTTTGCTTGTCGTTAAGGTTGCCATCCTTGTTCTCTGACAGCAGCTGCGACAGGATGAGCAAACTGTTCAGCGGAGTACGCAGCTCATGCGACATATTCGCCAAAAATTCCGATTTATACTTGCTGGTCACTGCAAGCTGCATCGCCTGCTGTTCCAGTCTCGATTTGGCATCTTCAACCTCAATGTTCTTTTCTTCAAGCTGCTGCATCTGCTCTTCGAGGGCTCGCGTTTTGCCAATCAACTCGGTGTTGAAATGCTCCAGCTCCTCTTGCTGACGCTGCAGCAAATCCTCGGAGTTTTTGAGCGCTTCGGTTTGTTCCTCCAGATTCTCGTTCGAACGTCTCAGTTCCTCCTGCTGCGTCTGGAGCTCTTCGGACTGACATTGAAGTTCTTCGGTAAGTGCTTGCGATTCCCGCAGAAGCTCCTCAACCCGCAGTCTGCGGTTGATGTTGTTGATCACGATGCCAAGATTCAGCGCAAGTTGGGCGAACAGCTGCTGCTGCAGCTCCGTAAACGGCTCGAATGAAGCTATTTCAATCACACCGAGCAATTCATCTTCGAATACAACAGGATGTATCATCAGATGAGCCGGCTTGGTTTGTCCAAAAGCGGAGGAAACAGACAAATACTCTCCAGGCACCTCCGTCCTAATCGGCTTGCGGTCCATCGCACTTTGCCCGATCAGGCCTTCCCCAACTTCTATTTTCTCTCTTGTAGCTAGTTCACCTTCGCCGGCATAAGTACCGTTAAGAATAAGCTTATTGGGATCCTTATCTTCATCATGAATATAGATTGCCCCGTACGTTGCTCCCAATACAGGGGTAAACTCACTAATAAAAGCTTGTGAAACCTGCTGTCTGGAATTCAGGCCGCGCAGCAGTTCCGTTATGCGGCTCACATTGAAACTCAGCCAATTTTGATCCTTCTGAGCCTGCAGGTAGCTAAGCTCCAGCTGCTGCTTTTCTTCCAGATCCTCGGCCATCTCTTTGAATACAAGAGCTATCTGCCCGATTTCATCTTTCGAGGTTACCTTAATGCGGCGGATCGTTCTGATCCGGCCTTTTCCAAAGCTGTTGATCATCATCGATACTACATTGAGGCCCTTGGTAATGCTCGGGATAACCCACATAATCACGGCGAGTCCCAGAAGTAATCCGGCAATCATAATCGCAGTGGTCACTTGGATCGAACGGTTATAGCTTGCTTTCGCGTTCGTAATCTCACTATCAATCTGCGTATCCTGGAATGTAGCCAGCTCATTCATGCTGTCCAGAGCTTCCATCTGCAGAGATAATCCGCTTGTATTT
The DNA here is from genome assembly GCF_018403225.1 of Paenibacillus sp. J23TS9. Lineage (NCBI taxonomy): Bacteria > Bacillati > Bacillota > Bacilli > Caryophanales > Paenibacillaceae > Paenibacillus > Paenibacillus sp. J23TS9. Next base: position 32,897 of record NZ_BOSG01000007.1, read on the forward strand.
CGATAAACGTTGGCCTGATCCCACAAGCCTTGAGATGCAAAGGCCATTTGCTTCTCTTCGTATTTCTTATAGCCTTCCCAGGCACTTTTCACCCGGGTCAGCATTTGCTTCTCTTCCGGGGAATCACTGCTTGCGATCAGCTTGCTTAAATTCAGATCCCCATTCGCTACCATATCCTTGATCTGATCCTTGCTATCATCCAGTGAATTGTCCCGGTTAAGCATCTGATTAACCAGCACGCGTGAAATATTGTTTACTTCTGCACGTACGCCGCTGGAGTATCTGACCTTCAAATATCTTTCCTGATAGATCTGGTCGAGCTGCTTATTCATGTAATTTAATCGGTCATAGCCGACCATCGTCAGCGCGACTAGAATAATCATCAACGCGCTAAAACCAATGACCAGCTTGGATTTTAATTTCATTCAGCAGCCTCCCCCTCTTTTAATGAAATCCACACCAGGCATTTATCGTCCTCTCGTTCCTGGGTGCCATTATCCTCAAAAAATGCCTTAAACATTTTATCTTCATCCCAATGATGGGAATCTTTAAGATGACTGACCAGAAAATCAACCTGATCTTCATGTTCTCCTTGAACGAGCTCCAGCAGCCCATCCGTATAGAGCGCAATATGCCCTGCTCCTTCGTAATAAAGTGTCTGGGGCTCGATGTCCATCTTATCAAACAGACCTACCGGGCAGCAGGCCTTATCCAGCATAACCATTTTCTCATTATCCTGGAAAAAGAGCGCCGGCGGATGTCCTGCATTGACATAGTCAATTCTTTTCACCACTGTGTCCACGACCAAATAAATCGCCGTAAAGTAATACTGGACAAGCTGATTCTCGATGTAGAGCTGATTGAACCTGCGGTTTAGTTCCTGAATAACCTTCTCGGGTTCAACATAGGTTGTAACGGTATCCTTCAGTACCGATGCAATGAACATTGTAAAAAGTGATGAAGAGATTCCGTGTCCCATCATATCCAGCAGCAAGACACCATAGCGCCCTCCCCCCAAAGGATACCAGGCGTACAGATCCCCGGCGAGCTCCGCTGAAGGCTGGTAAATGGCATGCACTTCAAATGTTTCATCCTCTATGGCCGGGCTGAGTACCGCATTCTGGACAAGCGCTGCCAGCTTCAGTTCGTCCTGAATGCGCTGATCTCGTTCCTTATGCCAATCATTCTCCTGCTTCAGCCGTAAAGCCAACCGAATTCTGGCCATCAGCTCCACTTTATTAATGGGTTTCGTGACATAGTCAACGGCTCCGGCGTCCAGCGCTTCGGCCAACTTCTTGGAGTCTCCTACCGCCGTAACCATAATAATAGGAATATCCTTGAGATGCTCATAATGCTGAATTAGACGGCATGCTTCAATTCCATCCATTTCAGGCATCATCATATCAAGCAGAATCAGATCAATGTTAATATGCTTTCCCGGCTTGGGCTCGCTGGCATAGCCTTCGACACCCAGCACTTCAAACATTCCTCTTGCAGACGAGGCTGTATCTATATCCCGGTAGTTTTCCTTTTTCAGAATTTCCCGAATTATAATGACATTTGTCGGATTGTCATCCACGATTAATATTCTCATAACACTCTCCTTAATAATTCTATGAATTTGAGTTTTATGAAATCTCTCTCTATATACTATATAACATATAGGACAGACTTTTCAGCCTCAAACTCCAATTAGTAGTTGGAACATCGTACACGAAATGCCACCTGTTCCAAAAACATAGATAAGGAATGGGACCTATTAGTCCCATTCCTTATCTATGTTTTTGCTCATATCTAATCAATATATTAGCGTCATAAATTAGGCTTTCTTGGCGATGACCAGCACTTTGCCGAGGTCAAGTTCCTTCTCATAAAACTGCGCTTCCGCTTCAGTAAAACCAAGCGAAGTAATTTTGGCACGAAGTTCGTCGCCGCGTGAACGGAACAAATTAGCCAGAGCGTCAAACATGCCTTCTTCTTTAATGCCTATTTTATCTGCATCGGCTGTTTCAGCAATCCGTTCGGACCGATCACCGTCATGGGCCAGTACAAAGATATCATCGTAAACATATCCGCTGCTGCGAAGCTGGTTCACTTCCTCGACGGCTTGGATACCATTTTCCACGACTTTCGCATATGATTTTGCATTGGTTGATGAATTCATGGTTTTCACTCTCCTCTTATATTTGTAAACTCGCTCATGTTACTTTTAACCGGGTAAGTCAGTAGTGAAACGCATATCCTGTAACTTCCAGTCTATTCTGTAGTACTGTCGAAAAAGTCCACTCCCTGCAGCGCCCCGGTATCGGGGTTGCTATAGACTTTAATCGCGTGAAAGCCTCTGATAAAAACCTTCCCGTCTTCAGCCACAAACTGGGGCTTTCCAAACGCATGCTCAATCTCACTTGCTTTCAGATCAACCCAGGTTCCGTTCACCTGCATCTTCCCTGCAGCTACAGCGATGTGAACGTATCCGACAGTATCGTCGCATATTCCTACTACAGCGTCTTTATAATGATACTCATAACAGCCGGTCAAACGGTCTTGTGCGACCTGAAGCGGTTTCCCCTTTTTGGCGAGTACTTCCTTCTTCGTGTCGCTAAGGGAGATCCCGTTCATCGTCTCAAATTTGTTCATCGAAACCTGGGACCGCAGTGCTCGCCCCTCTGCATAATGAACCACCGCCTGCCGGACCGTTGGCTCTGCTGCATATAGATTAGCAGTATCAGGCTGAACGGCGGACATGGAGGACAAGGGAGAAATCATACCTATCAGTAATGCGAGGATTTTCAACATCATTCTCACCCTTTCTGCAGTCTTTCAATCAGCCCTTTACCTGCCCTGTTTAGTGGCGAACCTTCTGCCAGACGGTGGCAGCAATATCCGCCCATTTCATCCAGCTTGAATCGGATTTCCCCTTGCCAGTGCTTCCATAAGTTGAGGCATACGATTGAATTGTGCGCTCTTCTGCTGTTGAAGAAGGCAGGGCAGCGTGCTGATTAGCACTCACTCTTGGATTTGGACTTACCTGCTTGAATTTGTGAATCATCGTTGTCGATGCCTGCTTGGCGGCAAGAGTCACTTCACTGAGGACCTCACCCAAATTTTTAACCGAGGTCATGATCGGATCAATTTGTTTCATCTTGTGTTGAACATCCACGGTAATATCACTGGCATGTCTCACAATCTGTTTGACCTCATATCCAAGTTCATCAATAGTCTGCTGAACCTCCTGCAGCGTTTGCGTTGTTTTCTCAAGAGAATCTTTTGCAGCCAGAAGGGTCTTGATCAGATAAACGACCAGTACGGCAAAAGCAACAGCGATGATGGCAACACTTATTCCTACGAGCATTGCAAAACCTCTCTTTCTATATAGATTGAACCGGCTGTTTTCGTATTTAAGAATAGCAGCGCGTTCAGTCCATATGGCTTATTTATAATGTCCTGATATGCCATAGTTACCCTATCCTCCAAAGCACGAAACAAGGCTTATTTTACCGTTCGCAGAAGTTGTTTCATTTGATTTTCACAAGGTTAAGAAAACTACAGGATGGGGCGGACACATGAGCCGCCAGGAATGATCCTCATACTTTCAAACACAAATGAGGATACATATGAATACATCCAAATAATCAGAAAGCAAGGTGATTCAAGATGTTGAAATGGTCAATTATCTTTTTAGTAGTTGCTATTGTCGCAGGCATCTTCGGTTTCTTTAATATTGTAGCGGCGGCAGCCACCATCGCCAAAGTATTGTTCTTTATCTTCCTGGTACTCTTTATCATTTCCCTCTTTACCGGCCGCAGTCGAACGCTTTAACGAGGGGAACATTGCAGACCCCCTATAAAAAGAGATATTCAAAAGGTTAGAACTACAAAAAAACCAAGCCCCGATACCGGCGCTTGGTTTTTTTATGTTACTTTGCGTCATTCCTTATTTCAAAAGAAGAGATGGCAGGGAAAGCCAATCCAGCTTGAACGTCAGTTTGACGCCATCCTGCAAAAATTCCATATGATCTACCGTAAGCATGTCCGGCAAATGATCCTTAAGCGGTACCGTAATGGTTTCAAGACCCAGCCGCTCAGCTGGAATATGAATAGATTTAATCCGTGTCGACTCATGATTCAGTTCCAGCACGCTTCCACTAGCTTCCATGTGGAATTTCAATTCTGCTCCAAATGGAACTAAGCCGCCCCATTTGCCGTTGATATCGGCCGTTACTTCTTGTCCTACAAAATGAAACTCCGCACCGGTGACTGTAATTTGCTGCGGAATATCTCCCATGTGCTTCAGCAGCTCTTTTTTTGCAAGTTCATTCAGCTCGCTGCCGCTCAGTGTAATTTCCGGCTTACGGGTTTTCAGCATCTGGACCGCTTTGGCCTTGATGTCGATACTCTGATAATTTAGATCCAGCTTCTGATCCGGCGAAATATACCAAATCACAATTCCGCATCCAATCACGACCAGTATGAGCAATGTGATGACAATCCGAAGAAGTACTTTCATATTTCGCCTCCTTTTCACCTTCAGTGATCTCTTTCTACGCGTATTCTTTTATTATACTGAAATCGGCTATGAATAACGAATAGTTGAAAAAATAGAGGCCTACAGCCCTTAAATAACAAAAACGGCCCCTTCATCACTATGAAGGAGACCGTTAGTCATAAGATTGTCTAAATCAGGCCGTTTTGTAAGACAACTTCAAGCCAGCGTCTCGCAATGACATCATGACCCGCACCTGAAGGATGTACACCATCAAACAGCCAGTAAGAGGGCTCGGCTCTTTGCACAGCTTCGTCAAACGCATCCTGCAGTGGCACGAAGACCGTCTGGAACTCCTCTGATAACTGGCGGACAATACCTTGGTATGTTCCGACCAGCTTCTGCCACTCGTCCCATCTTTCCTCGGTCGCTGATCCTTTGAGAACAAACGGTTCGCACAGGATCAGATGCGTATCCGGCAGGACCTCCTTCGTCTCCTCCAGCAGATGTCTGTAAGCTCTTTCAAAACGGTCCGTCACGCCGCTAGGTTCACCCGATACCGTTCTCCATGCATCATTTACGCCAATCAGAATACTGATCACATCCGGATTTAGGCTAAATGCATCCTCATTCCAGCGGGCGTATAAATCCGAAACCCGGTTTCCGCTAATGCCCCGGTTAATAAATAACGGATTCTTTTCTGCATGGTCATTCGCCAGTTTGGCCGAAATCAGATAAACATAGCTCTGTCCAATAAAGTGTTTTTGATGAAGTCCTCGGTCCCGGTTCGCATCCGTAATCGAATCCCCCTGGAACAAAATTACAGTATTTTCTTTTGCCAGCATCTGCATCACTCGACTTTCAAGGTAGGATTATGAAGAAATTTATTTTCATTATACTCGATAATTCGTGAATTTTTGAGATTCCCAAAAAGTTTTAAAATCTTGGAGTTTCGGTCATGTGGGATAATTATCCTATATTTTGCTGAGTGTATTGGTTCAATTTACCACAGGGAGGTTATTTTTAGTGTAGAAACAACAGAACATATACCAAGGAGGAACACACGAATGAAAAAAATAGTTACTTTCGCAGCAGCTTTCGGATTAATGGCTTCCATGGGAACCGCAGTATTTGCCGACGCAGATACTACAACGACTACAGGTGAAACGTCGACAACAGTTTCAGGTACTTCGACAACCGTGACTGAAGCTACCAAGCTGGTTGATGAGCCGCTTATCAAGGCAAGCGATATGAATACAATAGATACGATCCCGCTAATTCTCACCGAGAATACACCTTTCTATTTCGAGCCAGGCGGTAAAATGGCAAACATGCTGGCACCTCAAACCGTTTTCAGCACAGGAAACCGTGTAACTGACATCATCGGCAATGGCGAATGGGTTGAAATTTATACATGGCTTGGCAAGGCTTGGCTACATGTAGTTCCAGCAATGTAAGTATTGTTAGCTAGGAATAGAATGGACTAAAGACCAGGGTCCTTCCAGCTGATAACTTTAGTTCCTTCTATACATAACAGCAAGAATATACACCACACTAATAAAGCTATCCTACACTTTCTTGCTTCTAAAAAAAGGGATCGGAGTTCTTCTCCGGTCCCTTTTCGTATGCTATTTAATCACGCTGCCGCCATACAGAAAGCGGAGTTTCCATGAGCTGCTGAAATCAGTCACTACAACTCCCCCTGCTTTCTCAGAATACGTATGCAGCAATTTCCCGTCACCGAGGTAAACAGCGACATGAGTAATCCGTTCCTCATTGACGTTAACCCCCTCGTAGTCCGAAGCCTTCGAGCCATTATAGGTCATAAAAAACACAAGATCCCCGCGTTTGAGCTTATCGGTATTATACACAGCATTGCTGTTTTGCTTCACCCAGGTTCCCTGCTGGCGGGAATCCGCAGGCAGTACAATGCCAGCTGCTTCTTTGAAAATCTGACGGGTGAATGCCGAGCAGTCGAAGGTATTCGTCTGGTTCCGGTCCGAACCGTATTCGTAAGGAGTTCCGAGGTATTTCATACCAGTCTGAATGACCTGCTCAATCGTAGCGCTGACATTGGAACTGGCTGGCGGCACCACCGGTGCAGGCGAACTGGAACCGTTACCCGGTTTGGTAGTCGATCCAGAACCCGAATTCACGACTATGTATTGATTAGCGGAGCTGGTATACCCAACTTGGCCCGACAAGGTTTTTACTTTATAAAAATAAGATGTGCTTTCTTCAAGTATCGTTACTTGCTCTCCACTTTTCAAATATCCCAGTACCTGACTCGACATGGATGGCTTGTCCCTTAATCTGACACTGGCCTGAATAATGCCGGTTTGGGAATGGACACTCTTTTGTGTACTCGCTGCAGCAGCTTCAGCCTTGGGACCTGCAGGCAGTATGATAGCGGTGGAAACCGCAGCGGAAACAAGCAGGCATCCGAGCAAGCTTTTCTTGATGTTAATCATGTATTTCCTCCTTGTGATGTCTGATAATGAGTGTTTATGTCCCCATTATAGTCAGAAGGCAGGATATGCCACATGCTCCTTTTCTCACAAAAAAATTGTCCAATTTTTAGCACTATACAGGTCTAAAGTCTCGAATTATCCTTATATTATGCTTTCAAGGGATATTAAGGTAATTTAATGACAAGCAGCCGTAGTTCTTCTCAAAACAAACAGGGTTATCCCAGCAGCTAAATACATAGCTGTTGGGACAACCCCTATTTTTTCATCATATTGCTGTGCCTTCCCGGCTCAAATAAATCCAGATCCTTCGGCTCCACATGGACATGTACGTTCATAATGTTATGCATATCGGTGAGCCGTTCCTCGATTTCATCGCTGATCCGGTGTCCTTCGATAATACTTAAATGAGGATCAACTTCAATGACGACATCCACCAGAACATGATTCCCGTGAACCCTTGCCTTTACGTCCTTGATGCCCTCTACCCCCGGAGTACGTCCAATCGCACTGCGGAGATCCTTCAGTTCAGCCTGGTCAAATCCATCCGTCAAACGATACGTCGAATCCCTGAAAATATCCCATGCCGTCTTACAAATCAGTAAGCCTACCACAAAGGCCGCAGCTACATCCAGCCAAGGGAGCCCAAACTGGGCGCCGACAATGCCGACCGCCGCTCCAATACTGACCAAGGCATCGGAAAAGTTGTCTTTGGCAGCAGCCATGAGTGCTTGATTGTTAATTTGTTTCGCCAATCTTTTATTGTACCGGTATACCCCGTACATACAGACCGCACAAACTACCGCTATCCCGGCCGCCCACAGATTTGGCTCGACTTCCCGGCCTGCAAATAAGGAGCGTACCGCATCGACGAGAACCTGAATGCCGACCATCGCCATAATAAATGAAGCAATGAGAGCTGCAACCGTCTCTGCCCGAAAATGCCCGTAGGCATGGTCAGAATCCGGCGGCTTCTGGGAGATTCGGAGCCCGATCAGGACGGCAATTGAAGCTACAATATCAGTCACATTGTTGAAACCATCGGCAAGCAGCGCACTCGATGCGAATACATAACCGCTCACAAGCTTGAAAGAGGAAAGAACTAGATAAGCGGCTATGCTGACCCAGGCTCCCCGCTCCCCTTTTCTTATATCATCATATATATCCACAATCCCGAAGCCACCTTTTACATAAGGGTTCCTAAAAGCATCTACTTATCCTAGCAAACGTATACCGTGTGGGTCTAGAGAAACATAGTTGCCACAGGCTAAGAGGTTTTGTCCCTCCCATCTCTTGTGGGGAACCGCAAAAAAAGATAGAATAAGGACACAACCTAAAGGGAGGGCTACCCATGTCCGAAAATAATAAAAAGGTCAACCTTGCTGATGCCATCCGTGCGAAGCTGGATCAAAAGAAACAGCAGTCCGGTTCGCAAAAGCCCGGCGGATTTCAAAGCAATTCTCCGCATGCAATGAAAAGCCAAAACAATAAAAAGCCGAATAATCAGCGCCGCCGTACCGGAGGCTCATGATCTGAAAACCATGGTCCTTAGGCCACAAAAAAGCTGCTCTCCCTCTTCGGGAAAGCAGCTTTTTCAATTAGCGTCACGGCTTACAGGCCGTTCGGATACATTTTTTCACGCAGGCCTTTGACCTCATCACTCTCAAGATACTCGTCATAGGTCATCGATTTATCAATGATGCCTGTCGGCGTAATCTCGATGATCCGGTTGGCAATCGTCTGAATGAACTGATGGTCATGCGATGTGAACAAAATCGTTCCATCAAAGTCGATCAATCCGTTATTCAGTGCCGTAATCGACTCCAGATCCAAATGGTTCGTCGGCTCGTCAAGCAGCAGCACGTTAGCGCCATTCAGCATCATCTTGGCAAGCATGCAGCGCACTTTCTCTCCCCCGGAGAGAACACTGGCTTTCTTCAGGGCTTCTTCCCCGGAGAAGAGCATGCGACCCAGGAATCCGCGCAGGAAGGTTTCATCCTGATCCTTGGAATACTGACGCAGCCACTCGACCAGGTTCAGATCTACCCCATCGAAATATTCGGAGTTGTCTTTCGGGAAATATGCCTGAGTCGTCGTTACGCCCCATGCGTATTCACCAGCTTCCGCTTCCGTACGACCCATCAATACTTCAAACAAGGTGGATTTCGGCAAACCATTAGGTCCAACCAAGGCAATCTTATCACCTTTGTTCACCACGAAGCTTAGCTCATCCAGTACCTTTTCGCCTTCAAGCGATTTGCTCAGGCGGTCCACTGTCAGCAGCTGCTTACCAGCTTCACGCTCTGGTTTGAAGTGAAGAAACGGATATTTACGGTTCGAAGGACGAAGATCATCCAGGGTAATTTTATCGAGCTGCTTCTTACGCGAAGTAGCCTGCTTTGATTTGGAAGCATTGGCTGAGAAGCGCTGGATAAATGCCTGCAGTTCCTTGATCTTCTCTTCTTTCTTCTTGTTGGCGTCCCGCTGAAGTTCAAGAGCCAGCTTACTGGACTCATACCAGAAGTCATAGTTGCCGACGTACATCTGGATTTTGCCGAAGTCGATATCCGCAATATGCGTACATACCTTGTTCAGGAAGTGACGGTCATGGGATACAACAATAACGGTGCCTTCATAATCCATCAAGAAGTTTTCCAGCCATTGAATCGATTCCAGATCCAAGTGGTTGGTAGGTTCGTCAAGCAGCAGGTTGTTCGGACGGCCGAACAAGGCTTGTGCCAGGAGCACGCGGACCTTCTCGTTGCCGCTCAGCTCTACCATTTTCTTATCATGCAGTTCACGCGAGATGCCCAGACCAATCAGGAGTGCAGCAGCGTCCGGCTCCGCATCCCAGCCGTTCAGCTCGGCAAATTCACCTTCAAGCTCGCCGGCACGAAGTCCATCAGCTTCCGTAAAGTCCGCTTTGGCATACAAAGCATCCTTTTCCTTCATGATGTCATACAGACGACTGTGGCCCATAATAACCGTTTCCAGAACCGGATATTCATCATATTCAAAATGGTTCTGCTTCAGCACCGCCATCCGTTCGCCCGGTGTCATGTGAACTTCGCCCATATTGGCTTCGATTTCACCGGAGAGAATCTTCAGAAATGTCGATTTACCGGCGCCGTTGGCACCGATCAGACCGTAGCAGTTGCCCGGTGTAAACTTTATATTTACATCTTCAAAAAGTGCGCGCTTTCCGTAACGGAGCGTCACGCCGCTTGTACTGATCATTAAGCATTACCATCCCTTTCACATTAGGCTTCAGCACATTATAGCATAAATAAACGTCCTATCGAAGCCCATTCCAAGAAGGAAGGACTTCGGTAGGACGTAAAAAGTAATTCCTGCACATCCAGCTAGCGGCGCTCGGGGTGAATCCTCAGGGTTTCCCCATAATGCATCACCTTGATTCGTTCCTTGTCCAGCCCAATCCGTTTCCGCTCCGCCTCCATCCGATCCAGCGCTTCCTGAGCGGTATCATCTGCCAGACGAAATGTGCCATAGTGCATCGGAATCATGGTTTCCGCCTTCACATCCAGAAAGGCCTGCAGCGCTTCTTCAGGGTTCACATGCTGCGATGTCATGAACCATTCCGGTTCATATGCCCCGATGGGCATCAACGCGACATGAATGCGATAGCGGTTTCCGATATCCTTAAAGCCGTTAAAATACCCGCTGTCTCCCGCAAAATAAAGATTCGGCGGCAGCAGGAGCGCCGGTTCTTGTTCTCCTTCGGAGACATGCTGCACGGTATGATTCGGTTCAAGAATATACCCGCCCCAGTGCGAGGTATTCGTATCAAACGGCGTCCGCCGCGTCCAGTGCTGCGTGGGCACGAAGGATATTTTCACATCCCGGATAACCATATGATCCCACCACTTGAGCTCGTGACAGTTGTGGAAACCCTTGCGGATCATTTTTTTTCGCAGCCCAACCGGGACGATAAGAGTTGTCTCCGCGCGGTACAACTGACGAATCGATGCCATATGCATATGATCATAATGGGAATGCGATATCAGAATAACATCAATGGGCGGTACATCGCTTATTTCAATTCCCGGTTCTCCCAGCCTGCGCTCAAACCCCATCCGTTTAGCCCAGACCGGGTCCGTCAGTATGTTTAAGCCTTCATATTGAATAAAAAACGTCGAATGTCCGATCCATGTAATGGACGTATCCAGCCGGTTCGCATGCAGATAATCGAGCTCGGGAGGCATGTTAGGTACCTGGTAGGAATAATCCTTTTTCTTCTGTTTACGTTCCTGGCGCCACTGCTTAAACTGTTTCAGCGTGTGATCCGTACTGACATTGTCCATATTATCATAGCGAATTTTGGGCAAGAGCTCCCCCTCCTTCTCATACAATCCATTAGTTCCATTTTACCCTGAATGAAACCCGGTGTACCAGCTGAAGAATGAACACCGCCTCTCAAGCAATACACCACTGGCTAGTCATCTCTGGGATCTTTGTATTTTACAATGTAGATGGCGAGAAACAGGATCGATACAACCACAATCCCCATCGGCGCTACAAATATGGAGAAATCCTCCATGATCCGTCATCCTTTCTTGGCGGAGCTTCCGCGGACGTATTTGGCATCAAACAGAAAGAGCCGCAGGATCAAAATCAGCGAAGGGACAAGCACAATTAGCCCGAGGACAAAAGCGGTAATCAGCGCGATCGCCATCGTATCATTCGTGAAATTCTCGTAAATGTTGATCTGCTTGTACAAAACATAAGGCAGATGGGAACTGCCGTAGCCGAACCAGGCGAACGCAAACTGCAGCATAACCAGGATAAAAGACCAACCCAGATGCTTTTTGCTCCATATCAGATACATAGCGATCAGGAAGCAGAGGAACGATGCCACAAACATCCACGCATGATTCAGCATGCCTTGAAAATGCTCCGGATTTTGCCGGTTGATCTCAAAAAAGGCCAGCAGCGAGGCTGCAATCGTGGGGCCGCTCCAGGCGAGAGCATATCTGCGTAAAATTTCAAAGGCTTCCTCATCCCCGCTTTTCTTCGCATAAAAGCTGAGAAACATGGCGGATATGTACAGCACGCTGACAAGCGCCAACAGAATAACGGACCAGGTATACGGATTCGTGAAAAAATCAGTCCAACTGATCACCACCTTACCTTCCCGGACCGAAATGATACCACCTTCGGAAATCGCCAGGATCGTCGACAAAGCCGCCGGAATCAAAATACCCGTTGCTCCATATAGAGCCATATAGACTTTGTTATTCTCCTTGCTGCTGCCATAGGTATTGAAGGCATAGTACACCCCACGGACAGCCACCAGAACAATCACAAGACTTCCGGGAACAAGGAGAGCCGTACCATAGTAATATGCCACATCCGGAAAAAACCCGATCAGTCCGATATAAAAGAATACCAGAAAGACGTTCGTGACCTCCCATACCGGTGATAGATAGCGCTGAATGATGTTGTGCACCTTGTTCTCATGCCCGAGTACGACGCTGTAGAAGCTGAAAAATCCCGAGCCGAAGTCAATTGAAGCCACGATAATATACCCGAACAAAAAAATCCACAATACGGTGATGCCCACGATTTCGTAGCTCATTTAAGGTTCTCCTCCTTCCATTCCGAGCGCTCTCATCTCTTCCATCGCGTCTTTATTGCGGAAAAGCTTGCTCAGCACCTTAACACAGGAAAAGCATACTACCAGATACAAAATAATGAACAGCACCAGCATCCAGCCCACATAATCTGCCGTTGTCGCTGCCTCCGCCACCTTCATATAACCGCGCATAATCCAAGGCTGGCGCCCGATCTCCGCGTACATCCAGCCCACCTCAATCGCCGTAAAAGACAGCGGCCCAAGCGCCATGATTCCGATCAAGAGCCATTTCGGATAAGCTTTCTTGCCGGGCAGCCATTTGCGGAGCATATACAGAAGCGGAATCACCACCAGCAGTGCACCGAGCGTAACCATCGTGTCAAAATAATAATGGATCGAAAGCGGTGGCCGCTCATCCTCGGGAAATTCATTCAGACCGATCACTTCCGTGTTCGGTGCGTTTCCGGCGAGAATACTGAGCGCATAAGGGATTTTCAGCCCATACCGCACCTCGTTGTTCTCGTCCAGCACGCCGCCATACACCAGTGTCGCATAAGGTTGTGTTTCAAAATGCCACTCTCCTGCGGCCAGCTTCTCCGGCTGGTACTTGGCCAGATATTTACCTGAAAAGTCACCGATCACAGCCGTTGCCACGGCAAATACAAAAGTGGAGACCACCGTCAGCTTCAGCGCCTTTTTGAAATATACATGCTTTTGTCCGCGCAAAATGCTGTAGGCCGCAAGGCCTCCAAGCACGCCCGCACATAGTGTGTAGGATGATACGAGCACATGGGACACCTTGGTCGGTGCCGCTGTATTCAGCATGGCCGCGATCGGGTTAATATCCGTCAGGATGCCTTCCGACAGCGTAAAGCCCTGCGGTGCATTCATAAAGGAATTCACGGTTGTGATAAACATCGCGGATGCCGAAGAGCCAAGTGCTACCGGGATCAAAAGCAGCAGATGTGTGTGCTTATTTTTGAACCGGTCCCAGGTATATAGATAAATGCCAAGAAAAATGGCTTCAATAAAAAAGGCAAAGGTCTCCAAAAATAAAGGCAGCGCGATGGCTTGTCCCGCTACGCGCATAAAGGTTGGCCACAGCAAGCTGAGCTGAAGCCCGATCGAGGTGCCTGTCACGACGCCTACCGCTACCGTGATGACGAACCCCCGGGCCCAGCGGCGCGCCAGCAGCGTATAATGCGGATCATTGGTGCGAATGCCTCTCCACTCCGCCAGCGCAATCATGACCGGAATGCCAACGCCCAGCGATGCAAAAATTATATGTACAAACAAAGTAAGACCGGTCAAAATCCGGCTCAGCAGCACGGGATCAAGCGAAGACATGTGATCATCAGCTCCTTCAGCATTTTCGGGCACTTTATCCAAAATAGTCCATATAACGGCTAAAGCCTTTGATTGCGCCGTAAAGGCAGACCGCGGCAACGATGAGACAGATCACTATCAGAACCCGCTCCTGCTTTTTGAACATCAAGGGAACCTCCCGGCCTCCAGCATTTTTTTGCAGCAGTGGCGCACTTTTAACAGTTTGGCTAAAAAAAACCTTTCATATCCAAAGAGCTTTTCGTTTGGAAACAAAGTAAGGTACACTATAATGAGGTAAAATAAAGAACAAGAGTAATGATGAAGGAGGTTTTTTCATGAAAATTAAATTCATAGAACCAACGCCGAGTCCCAATTCCATGAAGCTGCATCTCGATGAAAGCCTGGATGCTGGGATCCGGAAAACATATACCCTCGACAATGAGCGGTCCGCTCCTTCCTGGATCCGGGAAATGCTGCATATCGAAGGCGTGAAAAGTGTATTCCACACGCTGGACTTCGTCGCTCTTGAGCGTAAAGGCAATGCCGACTGGTCGGTTATTCTGGGCGAGGTACAGGAGCGCTTTGGTCAAGAAGGGATGCAAAATGCATTGCTTGAGGATGAAGAAGGCGCTGGAGAACATTTCGGTGAAGCGGAGGTGCTGGTGCAGTTCTTCCGCGGCATTCCGATGCAGATCCGGGTGAAATCCGGAACGCTGGAGGAACGGATGGCGCTATCCCAGCGCTTCACGGAAGCGGTTATGGAAGTAGCGGCAGCAACCATGATCAAGGAGCGCAAGCTGAAGGATTATGGCGTTCGCTACGGCGAGCTTCAGGAAATCGCCAAGGAAGTTGAGCAGGAGCTCGAAGCAGCCTTTCCGGAAGAACGCCTGAAGCAGGTTATCTCCCAGGCCATTGCCCATGGAGCAAGCAGCGAGGAATTCGAGGAAGAACGCCGCGAGCTGAGCCTGGAAGAACTCGAAGAAGCGATGAACAGCGCGGACTGGCGTGTGCGTTATGCCGCAATGGATAACATGACCCCTGCCGAGGAACATCTTCCAGTCATCAGCAAGGCACTTCATGATGAGAAAATGCAGACACGCCGTCTGGCCGTTGTATATCTCGGCGATCTCCGTACACCGGAAGCGATGGAGCAGCTGTACGAGGCGCTCAAGGACAGCTCTCCAACGGTACGCCGTACAGCCGGGGATACACTTTCGGATATCGGTGATCCGGCGGCTACACCAGCGATGCAGGCGCTGCTGAAAGACAGCAGCAAAATTGTCCGCTGGCGCGCAGCACGGTTCCTCTATGAAGTCGGTACCGAAGAAGCCAGAGACGCTCTGGAGGATGCCGTCAATGATCCAGAGTTCGAGGTCAGTCTGCAGGCGCGGATGGCATTGGAACGGATCGAGTCCGGTGAACAGGCTGCCGGTACCGTATGGCAGCAAATGGCCAAGCGCAACCAGCCCTAATCCCTGCATCCCGGTGATGTTATTACCATAATTATCTATTGTCAGGTGTTTTACATTGCTTTACTATATAGAAACGAATTAAATACCGAAGATAACCTCATCCTGCAAAGGTGAGGTAGAGGTTGCGAAAGCGATGAGTAGCTGCAAGGAGGCGTAAGAGCCGCCGATGACTTGCAGCGAAGTGCGCTTTCGCCGAAGTGTGCGTATCAGCCCTTAAGATCCGCATGCTGGGGCTGTATCCGAAAGGAACAGAACTGTCGCGGCCCATGGCATTGTATGCCTGCCGGCCGTGGTGAGCTATCTTTCATGGATGCACGGATGCGGAAGCCAGAGGTTAACATATAAGGCCCGTAGGTACTCCATACCTGCGGGCCTTTTTGCTGGTAATCCCCTTCCATGATATGCAAATATTTGAAATCATTCAGAAGGGAAGTTTATTTTTTATGAGTAACAAAACACCTGCGACCTCGCTGCGACAGAGCCTGAAAGCCCGTCATATGACGATGATTGCCCTCGGGGGCTCCATCGGTACCGGGCTTTTTCTTGCCAGCGGGAGCGCGATATCCTCCTCGGGTCCCGGCGGTGCCATTCTGGCTTATGCCGCCATTGGACTCATGGTATATTTTCTTATGACCAGTCTCGGAGAAATGGCAACCTACATGCCGGACTCCGGTTCCTTCAGCACATACGGCAGCCGTTTTGTCAGCCCGGCCTTTGGCTTTGCTGTCGGCTGGAACTTCTGGTACAACTGGGCAGTAACGATTGCAGCCGAGCTGGCTGCCGCCACAGTTATTATTAAATACTGGCTGCCGGATTCTCCCTCTCTCTTGTGGAGCTTCTTGTTCCTGGCGTTAATGTTTGCCTTGAATGTTCTCTCCGCCAAAGGTTATGGAGAATCGGAATACTGGTTCGCTATTATCAAAATCGTCACGGTTATCATCTTTCTGGTTCTCGGCGTCATGATGATCTTTGGCATTCTGGGCGGCAAGCCCGTCGGATTCAGCAACTTTAATCTGGGCGGCAGCCCATTCCATGGGGGCTTCTTTGCCATCATTGGCGTATTCATGGCTGCAGGCTTCTCCTTCCAGGGTACCGAGCTGATCGGTGTCGCTGCAGGAGAAAGTGAAAATCCGCGAAAGAATGTGCCGCGCGCCATCCGTCAGGTTTTCTGGCGGATCCTGATTTTCTACATTTTTGCAATTGTGGTCATTGGATTTCTGATTCCTTACACCAATCCGAATTTGCTCAAATCAGACCTGAACAACATTGGTGTCAGTCCCTTTACGCTGGTATTTGAAAAGGCGGGTCTTGCCTTTGCCGCTTCCGTCATGAACGCCGTCATCTTGAGTTCTGTTCTTTCCGCCGGTAACTCCGGTATGTATTCCTCCACCCGCGTGCTTTATGCGATGGCTAAGGATGGACTTGCGCCCAAGCTTCTTGGCAAACTGAACAGCCGCGGTGTTCCGATCAATGCTTTGATCATGACGACACTGGTCGGCATGCTTGCCTTCCTCGCCTCCCTGTTCGGAGACGGTGTTGTGTATAATTGGCTGCTGAACGCCTCCGGGATGTGCGGCTTTATCAACTGGCTAGGCATTGCGATCTGCCATTACCGGTTTCGGCGCGCTTTTATCGCTCAGGGTCATTCACTCGATGAACTGCCGTACCGGGCGAAATGGTTCCCTCTCGGCCCGATACTTGCCTTTATTTTATGTATCATTGCTATTGCCGGCCAAAATACCGGTGCCTTCACGGGTTCGAGTATCGACTGGTACGGGATTCTGGTGTCCTACGTCAGCGTTCCGCTCTTTATCGTCATCTGGCTAGCCTATAAGTGGATTAAAGGCAGCAAGCTGATCCCCTTGAAGCAATGTGATCTGAACACGAATGAACGGCCAAATCGCTGATTCCGATAAAAAAGGTCCCTTCCCGCTGCCATACGCAGTTCGTGAAGGGACCTTTTATTTATTCTATTTCCAGGTGACATACACTCTAAGATCATTTGTCTCATCAAGCTCGCTTTCCACATACGAAATGGAGTTAACGCCCAGCCGGTACAGATCCTGCAGATCATCCATCAAATCCTCATGGCTTCCATGATACCGGAATAATAAGGAATGTCCTTTCTCCTTAATGACCCCACGCACCTTGGTTCTCAATTGGGAGCTTGAACTTACAATCTCAGAGGGCTCATACAGCTGATATTCGAGCGCATGCTCCAGCTTCTTGTAAAAGCCTTGATGGCTGTCCTTTTGGCTGATTAATTTCGTCAGTGTGTTTCTGTAGAGCGTATTCGCTGCTGGGTAGCTTTTCGTCCAGCTGTGATCCTTTTTCATCTGCCCATCCGTGCGAAGGTAATAGCCCGTTCCAATCTCCCCCGCTTTGTCCGGAGCCGGGTCGTCCCAGGTCGTATCGAGGTGGTACCACTTCCCATCGAGCAGTACGAGATTCCACGCATGAAGCTGGCTGATTCCCGTATCCCGCGGGGCGGCGGTCCCTTCCACAATCCGGTTTGTTATTCCAGCGTCCTTCAGCATTTTATAGGCTAAAAGGGAATAGCCTTGGCATACCGTACTTCCGGAGCTCAGACCATCATAAGCCGTATATTTCCGCAGTGTCTCGTCATATTTCAAGTTGAGAACAATCCAGTCGTGAATCACTTTGACTTTCTCATGGTCATTCATTCCCGGCTTGATAATGCTGCCCAGAATGCTCTGGACACGCCGGGAGACATACGCCGTCTGGGCTGCCGTTTCCCGGTAACTCAGCTGCACACTCACATTTGCCGATTTCGTGCTTCCGCTGTAAGAATAGCCATAGCTCTCAATCGTGTAGTTCATGTAAGGGTCGCTTTCAAGCGCCTGTTCCAAAGCATCCTTCAGCTGCCCCTTCAGCTGATTGGTCTTCCCTTGATACACAAACTGGACCTGGCTCAAACGCTGGTTCATCGCACTTAGCAATGTTTTCTGAAGCTCCTGATCGGACCGGACCACATTTGCGCTGGATGTCGTGGAAGCATACACCATTTCCCAATCAATACTAGGGGGTAACACCGCTGCGATGAGCGTACCGGTCAGCACTACCTTGGCCACCGATCTGCGTTTCCATCTCATACAGTACCCTCCCTTCTCTACATATAGGCAATGTTTGTTCGAAAACCACGCAGCCGCTTATTAGCCCTTCGAAATGACTCTATTCCTATCTTGAGACATATATGACTTATTACGTAAATTCAACCTTAAGGGTTCGTCCGGACTGCTGCTTGTACAAAGCGCGCGGCGCACAAGGCAATCTCTTCCGTATTCCCCTTGGCCAAAGCATCCTTAGGTAATAGCGAGCTGCCGATTCCGACTGCACTGGCACCCGCCTCAAAATAATCAGCTATATTTTGAAGCGTGACGCCGCCGGTTGCAATCAGAGGAATATGGTTCAGCGGTCCCCGTATTTCCCGTAAATATCCTAGACCGAGACTGGCCATCGGGAAGAGCTTGACGACCTCAGCTCCGGCATAAAATGCAGCCGCGATTTCGGTTGGAGTCATCGCACCGGGCCATATATCAATTCCCTGCTCCAATGCAAAGCTGATCACATTCATATCCACATTCGGAGAGATTAAAAACTGTGCGCCTGCTGAGACCGCTTCTTTTGCCATATTTACATTGAGCACCGTACCGGCTCCAACATAGGCCTGTCCATCGTATGCCGAGCGCCAATCCTGCATAATATCCAGTGCACCCGCTGTATTCATCGTCACTTCCATCAGCTTGACTCCGCCAGCTGCGAGTCCGGCCCCTGCTGCTCGGGCCTCTTCCCGCTTAATTCCTCTCACGATGGCGACCAGCCTGGATGACATCAGTTCATTTGTCAGTTTCATATCTTAAGCCCCCTATCTGTCTATCTATTACAATAATTCGCAAGTGCGCATCCGTTTCCCTTCCACAGCCAGCGAAAAACCCGGATCACTTGGACGTAAAATCGCAACATTTTTTCAGTTTTTTATACGGAAATTTCTTATGCATTTCGGTATAATAGATATATTGCTTGTGATTTTAGTCATATCCATACCTAGTGAAATGGAGCGAATGTCCGTGACTTACGTGGATACTTCCAATATATCGGCAGAAATGTTCATTACTGTGCTTTTGTTTCTGATTGTCATTGCCCCTCTCTTCAGCTTAGCGATTCTTCGTTTTTTTCAGGGCAAGAAAAAGGCAGGGCTGCTGCTGATCATCTCCGGTGTAGCCGCTTATCTGGTATTCCAGGTAATCATGAAATTGTTTTTTTGATTAGCCTTCCGGTTGGCTGGCTTCTCATAGATGAGCTAACGAAAAAAAGGCAGTGTCCGCGGACACTGCCTTTTCTTTACAGCCGGGTCAGAGCCCGGATTCTATGATCATTCTACCATTTCGAAGCAAGAAACCCGGAATCTCTTAAACCTGTTCGTTCAGATGCTTCTCGAACTGCAGCTTGTTCATCCCAAGAATGCGGTGCTCGCCAATGACGGTCACAGGAACAGCACGCATCCCCATATCCCACACCTGCTGCGCGAATTCATCGCTTTGCTCGATATTGCGCTCTTCGTACTCTACGCCCTTTTCTGCCAGATAACCTTTAACCTGCTTGCAGTGTGGACAGTTGGTGCTTGTATATACGATCACTTTTTCCATGTGTTTATTTCACCTCGTTGTTCATTTGCTGAATCATTCAAGTCATTAAAGAACAGCTGCGTGATGCTCCAGGCTTTCGATATACTTTTCACAGTCCATCGCTGCCATACATCCGCTGCCTGCTGCTGTAATCGCTTGTCTGTAACGGGTATCCTGTACGTCACCGCAAGCGAAGACGCCTGGAATATTGGTTTCCGAAGTTCCTGGCTGTACCGTGATATATCCATTCGCATCCGTTGTAATTTGTCTGCCCAGGAAGCCTGTGTTCGGATGGTGGCCGATCGCAACGAATACGCCGCTCGCTTCCATCAATTCCTCTTCGCCAGTCTCGTTATTCAGCACCTTCAATCCTTTTACACCACGGTCATCAGCGATAACCTCAATCGGTGTACGGTTTAGTGCCCACTCGACCTTCTCATTGCTGCGTACACGGTCCTGCATGATTTTCGAGCCGCGCAGCTCGGTACGGCGGTGAACCAATGTCACCTTTGATGCAAAACGGGTCAGGAAGCTTGCTTCCTCAAGCGCCGAATCGCCGCCGCCAACAACCACAATTTCTTTGCCGCGGAAGAAGAATCCATCGCAGGTTGCACAAGTGCTGACTCCGCGACCCACATTATCCTGCTCGCCCGGAATGCCAAGATATTTAGCTGTAGCACCTGTTGAAATAATCAAGGTTTCAGTCTCTAGCTGACCCATACCTTCCACATCAAGCTTGAATGGACGGCCGTTCAGTTCTACGCTGTTCACCCAGCCTGTACGGAATTCGGCGCCAAAGCGTTCAGCCTGCTTGCGCATATTATCCATCAATTCGGGTCCCATAATGCCTTCAGGAAAACCCGGGAAATTCTCCACTTCAGTTGTGGTCGTAAGCTGCCCCCCAGGCTGTGGCCCCTCGATGATGAGCGGGTTCAGATTGGCGCGTGCCAGATAGATGGCTGCAGTCAAGCCTGCAGGTCCTGTACCGATAATTACGGATTTATACATAAGATTTCCCTCCAAGCTCCCAGTGCCCGGAAAGTAGCCCCGCATAAGCCGGACATACCAGGTTCACTTTATATTTTATTTAAAATAATTATTACCTGATAATTATTATCATATAAATAGACACTTATGTCAATAGCACAAGTATACATGGGTTGATGTCGATTGTTAACAATTAAATTTATACAAATAAGGGTGGCATATACCGAATAGCTTCCTACGGATCCCCCTACACAACATCTTTATTCAATGAATAAAAGGAACTCCCGGGCAGACAGACCGAAAGTTCCTCTCTTTTAGAAAATCATATGATTATCTTAATAACCGCAGGGCATTAAGGATGACAAGAATCGTGCTTCCTTCATGACCAACTACGCCAAATGGCAGGGCAATACCCGTCAGAAAGTTCCCGCTCATCAGCAGGACAATAACGGTGATTGCAAACACCATATTCTGCTTGACGATCCGGCGCGCGCGGCGGGCAAGCTTGATTGTGCCGGCAATTTCTTCAATGTTATCATTCATGAGCACCACATCCGCGACCTCGAGCGCCGTGCCGCTGCCGCTCATTCCCATGCCCATCCCTACGGTCGCTGTCGCGAGTGCAGGTGCGTCATTCACACCATCACCGACCATAACGACATGCCCGTATTCCTCGCGCAGCTTTTTCACATACGTCACCTTTTCTTCAGGAAGCAGATCCGAGTAAATAAGATCGACACCGGTTTGCCGGGCGATGACCTGCGCCGTTTCGCTGCGGTCACCGGTCAGCATGGCCACCTTTACACCGATAGCTTGGAGCTTTCGCACAGCAGCCGCAGCCTGAGGACGAACCACATCCTGCAAAGCGACAAGACCGGCTACCCTTTCCCCATCCAGAATAACCGATACGGTTTTCCCTTCCGCACCCAGAACGGTGCGCTGCTGTTTCCAGTACACGGCTTCCTTGCCGTCATCCATCCGGTCCAGCACATCTGTTTTTCCGATCCGCCACTGCTTTGCACCCACGTTTCCTTCCATTCCCCAGCCGGTAACCGAAGTCACCGATTCGGCGGGCAGCAGCTCGAGCCCCTCCTCCTCGGCCTTTCTGACGATCGCTTTTGCCAAAGGATGCTCCGACAGCTGTTCCACAGAAGCGATGACAGCAAGCAGCTCCTTACGGTCGTAACCATTTGCGGCGATAATATCTGTTACCTGCGGCTCGCCAGCAGTCAGAGTACCTGTTTTATCAAACGCAACGACTGAGGTCAATGCCATATTTTCCATATGGGCACCGCCTTTAAACAAGATGCCGCGACGTGCCCGGTTAGAGATTGCCGACAACAAAGCAGGCATTATAGAGGCAACGAGTGCGCAAGGTGAAGCCACAACCAGAAATACCATGGCTTTATAAAAAGAGTCGCCAAAGCTCCAGCCAAACACGAACGGAACAGCAAAGATAATGACCAAGGTAACTGCAACTACGATTTTGGCATATATCGCTTCAAATCGCTTCATGAACCGCTCTGATTGTGGAACCTCATTCTCCGCCTCTTCTACCAAACGGATAATTTTCGCAAACACCGTAGCATCTGATGTTTGCGATACTTCGATATACAGTACGCCTTCCCCATTCAATGTACCGGCAAATACTTCATCACCCTGAGATTTGTCCATAGGCACAGACTCCCCGGTAATCGAGGATTGGTTCACGGCAGAAAATCCTTTATGAATAATCCCATCCGCCGGGATTAGTTCGCCTGGCTTTACCAGAATCAAGTCGCTGACCTTCAGTTCATCTATGGAAACCAGCGTCATTTTGCCATCTTCAATCCGGAGCGCAAGCTCAGGCTTAAGGGCCATCAAGGAGGAGATATCTTTTTTGCTCCGCTCCATGGTATAGCTTTCAAGCGCGCCGCTGAGCGCAAAGATAAAGATCAGCATCGCCCCTTCATTCCAGTAGCCGATGCTGGCAGCACCCAGCGCGGCAGCTACCATGAGCAGATTCACGTCCAGCTCCCGCTCTTTGATGAGCGTTTCCATTCCCTCCTTGGCTTTAAGCCATCCTCCAGCCGCATAGGACAGAATGTACAGCATGACCGAAATCGCAGTTGAAACGTAGCCTGCAGCCCAGCCTCCAAGCATAAGCACACCACTCAGTATGGCTGCCTGCATTTCAGGATTGCGCAGCATCCCCCGGATATCGAAGCGTCTCTTGCGATGAGGGTTTGGTTCTTTTAAACTGCCGGAGGCAGGACCTTGTTTTGCGATTTGAGCTGTGATCTTTTGTATATTTTCCATATTGTTCACCTTCCTAACTGAGAATGAAAAGCATTATTAGTACCCTTAAAACAGCACATGCTGCTCCAGATTAGCCGGAGCAGCATGTTTTTAATGAAGGACGTATCAACGTCCAATTGAGAATGATAATCATTTTTGCATCAATACAATTGTTTTTCCCTAATGCAACTTTATGCTTATATTATATGCCGGGCTGCATGAATTGTAAACTTGTTTTTACACTTAAACACAAAAAAACCTGAATACGAAGATGCAGTTCAGGGCATCCCTCATATTCAGGCAATTGAACACCAACAATGAAAATCCGGTGCGCATCTCATGTTCAGGTCTATGTAAAATGCTATCCTTCACAACAATATCTATTCGCTCCGTCCGCTTCTTCCTGCAGCTCCAACTGCGCCGCGGCCAAGCGGAATGCGGCTATACCCCCGGAGAGCATGCTGACCTCATTCACATCCATTCGGTACAGTTCTGACAGATCAGCCGCATTTTGCATTCCTGACAAACGAAGCGGGATATGCGGCCTAACTTTTCGTATAGATTCTACCTTTGCTTCTAAGCTCCCGATCATACCCTCAGACCATGAATGGCCGGAATGGCTGATTGAACTGCAGTCCAAGACGAACAGATCTGCGCACCGGGACAGGTCCGCGGCCGCTTCCTCACTAACTTCAGCTCTCATCAATGCACCGATCCTATAAGTTACCGCTCGGCGCTGATGACATAATGTTTCCTCGGCTACCCGTTCAATCAATTCATATGCATGAGTCCATTCCTCTGTATCTGCAGGATACGGGATCAGAATTTCCAAACGGTTCTCCATTCCCTGACGATAACAAGCCAGTGCCGCACGGAATAAAGCTTCAAGCTGAATATCACGCAAATCCAGAAGATACGCTTTTTCGAGCGGACTTTCCAGAGTTAAATCAGCGCCGGATACCAAAGCAACACCCAGTACCCCTTCATCTAAATGATGGAGCATCGTTTCGATATGCCCTTTCCACCGGTATAACAGTCGTTCCCTCAATACAATGCTCGGATGCTGCATGCCAAGATTGGAAGAGTACTGCAAAGCCCATTCTTCAAAAATTTCCTTGAGATGTCCGTTTCTGAGCCAATGATCCTCACGGAGCAGCATCAAGCCTGTCGTCCCGGTCAAGCAATCTGATTGTTCCAGCGGATAAGCCACATTTTCGGCAAAAATCTTCAAACTGCGCACCTCGTCGCTCCACTTCAATAAGCGCTCCGGTGCTCCCAGATCCATATGTTCCCTTGAAAAAGGCCCGGACTCCCGCAAAATGGCACCGATTGAATAGGGATCAGCCGCGAGAATCGCCTCCTCCTTTGTCATGGATCCAATCAGGGTCAGCTCCACAAGCGAAGCGATTTCCGGCAAGGAGCATGCCCGTGCCTGCCCTTCATCCTTTAATGACTTCCTCTCATCCCGCTGACTTACCGGATACAACGTTTCCACAAAATCAGACATAGAGCAGGAGCCGCTTTGGCAGCAGTTATTCTGACACCGATCACTCTTCATTTTTGGCTGTCCACCCTCTTTTCCCGGAAAAAGTGAGCCCGTTGGCATCGAGCCCTACCATACAGAATATTAGCTCCCGTTGAGAAATATACAGAATTTGCGCGGTAGTTGGCCTTTTTCTCTTAATATCAGACCTGACGTACACCGGGAACAAATCAAAAAGACAATTCCCCTGAACCTGCTTATCTATTAAAAAGAAAAAAACCGCTCAACAGAGCGGTTCCTTGGCTTCACTTATTTATATATTATTGCTGGCTGGCTGTAATTGCCTGCTCCAGATCATACAAAATATCATCGATGGCTTCCGTACCGATGGACAAACGCAGCATTTCCGGATTGACTCCGGCTGCAATTTGCTCTTCCTCGGACAGCTGTTGATGCGTTGTGCTCGCCGGGTGAATGATGAGAGACTTGGAATCACCTACGTTGGCGAGGTGGGAGAACAGCTTAACGTTCTCAATGACTTTGCGTCCCGCTTCTTTTCCGCCCTTGATGCCAAACGTCAGGATCGCACCCTGTCCCTTAGGCAGATACTTCTGTGCCAGCTCATAAGATGGATGACTTGGAAGCCCTGCATAGCTTACCCACTCCACCGCATCATGGCTTTCCAGATACTGCGCAACCTGAAGGGCGTTTGAGCTGTGACGATCCATGCGAAGATGCAATGTTTCAAGTCCCTGCAGCAGCATCCATGAGTTGAATGGCGAAATCGTGGCACCCATGTCACGAAGCAGCTGTACGCGTGCTTTGATAATATAAGCCATTGGTCCAACAGCTTCCGTATATACGACGCCATGGTAGCTTGGATCCGGTTCAGTCAGTCCCGGAAATTTACCGCTCTTTGCCCAGTCGAATTTACCGCCGTCCACAATCACGCCGCCAATGGATGTACCATGGCCGCCGATGAATTTGGTAGCCGAATGCACGACAACATCCGCACCATGCTCAATCGGACGCAGCAGATACGGGCTTGGGAAGGTATTATCCAGGATCAGCGGAACACCATGCTCATGAGCGATATTGGCAACAGCCTCAATATCCAGCACATCCCCTTTAGGGTTACCAATCGTTTCGGCATATAATGCTTTGGTATTCTCGTTGATTGCTGCGCGGAAGTTCTCCGGATCGCTTGCATCGACGAAATGCACCTTAATACCGAGCTTTGCCAGTGTAGTAGAGAACAGGTTATACGTGCCGCCATACAGCGTGGAGGATGATACGATCTCATCACCTGCGCCAGCGATATTCAGTACGGAGAAGGTGATTGCCGCCTGTCCGGATGAAGTCGCCAATGCGCCAACCCCGCCTTCCAGTGCAGCCACGCGCTGCTCAAACACATCGGTTGTCGGATTCATCAAGCGTGTATAAATATTGCCGAATTCCTTCAGCGCAAACAAATTGGCTGCATGATCAGTATCTTTGAAGCCATATGAAGTTGTTTGATACAGCGGCACTGCGCGGGAAAGCGTCGTTGGGTCAATTTCCTGGCCCGCATGCACGGCTAAGGTTTCAAATGATAATGGGCGTTCGTTGGACATGGGTAAATCCTCCCTTTTCTCGCATGTAAAAATAGTCGCTAGCGCGCGATTTTTTTCATATTTTCTCATACTTCCCAACGTTTGAAAAGGTAAAAAATGATAATTCCTATTAAATTAATATGATTTACGCAGTCAGCCCATTCCCAGCAGGTCGGATACCAGTGATAATACCAGCAGTCCAGCCATAATTATACTCGTCCAAAGGGCTCGGCCTGATCGTGAATTTCCCGCTACGCTGCCCGTGTCAGCTTTAGCCCGTGTCTGTAAAGAGCGGTAGTACATCACAGAGCCCGCGGCAATGAGAAGAATCTCTAATAATATACTAATATAAGGCCATTTCCATAGTCCGAGACCCAGGAACGGCAATTGCCCCAGGTTCCCCGGAAATATGGGCAGATCACTGCGGTGTACCAAGAAATCAAGCAGCCAATGGCTAAATACCAGAGTGCCCATCACAACCCCACTCCGTTTACCCCAGATCTTCCAGGCGAATACACTGGCAAGAAGGGCGATAAGCAATGCTCCGACCAAGGAATGTGTATAATCCGCGTGAATAACCGATGCGCCGTATCCTCCTTCCCCGACGGGAACGATGGTCTCAACTCCAGTCAGAAGCAGAGGCACAAAAATGACATCCAGCAGCTGCGTACCAAGCATTAAAGCCCATAGCGGCGTCTCAGGCTGTCTGGATTTCACGGCTGCGGCGAGACCAAAATGTCCTGCAAACATCGTTATTCCCCCTCTTTCCGGATTGCCTGTGGAATTCGCGAATCAAGCCAACCACAGACTCCCGAGAATAAAATCACCAGTACGATAAAGCTCATATGGAGCAACTCCTTTACGGATCCGCTATCCGATTGATTTTTTCTCCCGAAAACCAAGCAGTAGAACCTCAAATGCCTCATCAAAGGTATCTGCCAGACGCTGTATTAGCTCCTCTGCCGTCTCCTCGGAATATTGATAGGTTCCCACAATACCGTGAAGCATGTAAAAATAAATACGGGTGCTGGCAAGCAGGCGCTCACTTCCATCCTTTAAGCCTGTGCAATTCCTTACTGCCTGCATCAACTGAGCGAACAGCAAATTCCTGATCTGGTTAATCTCCATTTCCGGAGAGACTTCATCCACACGAACGGATTTAATCTCAAAAAATATTCTGTACATATTTCGGTTCAACAGACAAAACCGGATAAAGAGCTGACTGATGCGTTTTAAAATCGATTCCGGTTCCCCTTCTTCCAGCAGTAAATCCCTGATCGTCTGTTGTAGTCCCAGTAATGAAGGCATGGAAAGCTGGTTCAGCAATGCCTCCTTATCCTCAAAATAAATGTAAATCGTCGTGTGTGAACAATTCGCCTCCTTCGCAATTTCGCGCATGGTTACTGCATCATATCCCCTGGCTGCAAACAGCTGGCCGGCAGCGTTCAATATATCCCGCTTGGTGTCCTCCGATCGAACATGCTTTTTTCTAGGCATTTGGGTCAGAATTTCCTTTCTTGTTCGTGAGTTAATTTAAATAACCGATGGTTATTATTGATTGTGGATATAATATAACCAATGGTTATTTATCAGTCAATGCCTTTTCACCCTAAAAATGTAAATTATTTTCACGCAAAAAAAACAGCCGCATAACGACTGCCCTAAAAAAGAATCCTGAGAGTATTGAGAGAGTTGCTGATGCCGAATTACGCAAAAATTTGCATAATTCTATCAATTGATAAGTAATCGCTTAATTTATATAAGCTTACCTTTCAAAAGTGCAGAGAAAAGCATAGCTCTTTCTTCCTAGCATTGTCAAGCGCTCGCTCTTACAAATGAAGGAAAAAACTTATTTTACCGCTTCTCGCAACGAATAGCAGCGTTTATCGTATACTATTATTGACGATCGATTGTTTACCAACTACCATGTCACTATACGAAGCTTATTTGAATTAATGGGTTACTTTATGTTAACAATCATTCCGTTATATGCAGGAGGGTGATTTAGCTTGCATTCTTCATCCAAAGAACTAGCTAACCGATATTGTGAACTTATGGATAGGCTGCCGCGTCTTATTGACTATACGGGTATTGTCCGGCAGATGAAGCTAAGCACTACTGAAGCGTTCATTCTGCAATATCTGCAAAATAACGGCAGTCAGCGCGGCACAGACATTGTGAAAGTGACAGGTCTAACGACAAGCGCTATAACGCAAATTTGCGACAAGCTGGTACAAGAAGAGCTGATTGAACGCAACCGCTCTGAAACAGACCGGCGCTACGTGAACATTACGATTACGGGCAAAGGCTCGCATGTTCTTAAACAATTGTCCGATATGAGCTCGGAACGAATTGTTGAAACGGTGGATCAATTTACAAATGAAGAGACGGACGAGCTGCTTGAGACCATTCGCCAGCTGGGCGAGTTGATCAAGTACCAGCGGAACCACCGCGAATAAATCCCGTATCGCCCTCTCATCCGCTCAGCGGACATTGTTCTCGGATTTTTCGAATATACGGCTACCCGGCAGCGGGAGCGCTAAATCATGAAAAAGAACAACATTGAAGCCAGCCTTTAAGGCTGCAGCAATGTTGTTCTTTTTGTCATATATCAGAGGATTCGGCTGCCGAATAGGGAGCCGATCAGCTCCACAGCCAGCTTCGACGTCTGATTATTCCGGTCCAGGAGCGGATTCACCTCAACAAACTCGGCAGAAGTAATCCGTCCGGATTCACTCAGGAGCTCGAGTGAAAGATGCGCCTCACGGTAGCTGAGTCCGCCTCTGACAGGTGTCCCCGTACCTGGTGCCTCAATCGGATCAACGCTGTCGATGTCAAAGCTGAGATGCACCCCATCGGTGCCGTTACCAGCGATTCGAAGTGCTTCAAGCACCACCTTCTCAATACCGAGACGGTCAATTTCATGCATCGTAAAACAGGTCAGCCCGGTGGAACGGATCAGTGCTTTCTCATCCCGATCCAAATCTCTGGCTCCAATAATCACACAGTTTTCGGGTTTTAAGGGTACTGCGCCTTCCACGATCTGCCTCAGCTTGATATGAGAAAGTCCCAGACCGACCGCAAGGGAAATGCCATGCATGTTCCCTGATGGACTTGTCAATTCCGTATTCAAATCCGAGTGCGCATCGACCCAGATCACGCCCATATTGCTGTAATGCCGCGTTAATCCGGCCAAAGACCCCATCGCAATACTGTGATCGCCACCCAGAACCAGCGGAATATGTCCGGCAGCCACAGTCTCGTAGGCAGCCTCTCCAAGCTGGCCGGACACGGCCAATACTTCCTCGAAATGCTTCATTTTGGTTCCCGCCTGGGAATGGACACCATCTGGAAGGCGGATGCATTGATCCGCCTCAACTTCATATCCAAGACCCTGCAGCTTTTTCACCAGGCCGAATTTTAATATGCTATCCGGACCGTTCTCGCTTCCGGGCCGCCCTGCGCCTAACCCAAACGGTACCCGGATGATTGAAATGGATTGCTGAACCATTCTTCTTCAAGCCTCCCCTTGACTGGCAAACACCTCTTCAATCCGGCTCAGAGCAAAGTTCAGCTCCTCTTCCGTGATGACCAGAGGCGGCGCCAGCCGAATGGTCGTCTCATGCGTTTCCTTACACAGAAGTCCAATCCTTGCCAGTGCTTCGCAGTATGGCCTTGCAGGCACTGAGAGCCGGATCCCGATCAATAGGCCGCGTCCGCGGACCGAAACAATATCGGGATGTCTGATGGATGTAAGCTTTTTCATAAAATAACGCCCAAGCTCCTCAGACCGCTCCACCAGTCTTTCCTCCTCCATGACATCCAGTGCCGCCAGCGCCACTGCACAGGCCAACGGATTCCCCCCGAAGGTGGAGCCATGCGAGCCTGGTTCAAATACATTCATGATTGCATCATCCGCGGCAACCGCCGAAATTGGAATCACACCGCCTCCAAGCGCCTTGCCCAGGATGTACACATCCGGCACTACAGCCTCCCAATCACAGGCGAATTTTTTGCCCGTACGTCCAAAGCCCGTCTGGATCTCATCTGCAATAAACAGCACGCGCTGCTGGCGGCAAAGCTCATAAGCCTCGGATAAAAACCGCTCCGGAGGTATGATAATCCCCGCCTCTCCCTGCACCGGCTCCACCAGAAAAGCAGCCGTATCCGGCGTAATCGCAGCCCGGAGCGCTTCAAGATCACCATATGGAACACTTTTGAACCCCGGCGTAAACGGACCGAAATCCTGTTTGTATGCCCCTTCCGTTGAGAAAGACGTAATGGTTAATGTCCGTCCATGAAAATTGCCATCGCAGACAATGATCTCCGCACGGTTCTCCTCCACTCCTTTGACCCGGTAAGCCCAGCGCCTCGCCATTTTCAGTGCAGTTTCCACCGCTTCCGCCCCGGAGTTCATCGCAAGAATTTTGTCTTTTCCGGCAAATTCCGCAAGCCTTCGCACAAACTGTGCAAGCACCTCACTATGAAACGCTCTTGAGGTCAGCGTCACTTTTTCCGCCTGCTCTTTCAGCGCCTGTATGATCTTGGGGTGCCGGTGACCGTGATTCAACGCGGAATATGCGCTCAGCATATCAAGATAACGACGGCCTCCCGCATCCTCGACCCATACCCCTTCAGCCCTCTCGATGACAATCGGGAGCGGAAGGTAATTACTCGCGCTGTATCTCTCCATCATTTGCAGAACTTGTTCCGTTGTGGCCATAGCTGCACATCCCATCATGTTAACTTTTCACCTTGCTACGTTCCTATCTTATTGGCGAAAACCCCATTTCATGATTTGTGAATTTTTGTACATAAAAAACCAGCAAAAAGCACCGTCTTCCTCCGCTTGCCGCATGAAGAAGACCGGTGCTCTTTGATTCAAACACTATAAACGGGAATTCACCCCGCCAAAAAATTATTTTTTGGACTCCAGCGTTTCCAGGTACTCGGATATCTCGGCCGGTGTCTTCGCGAATTTGCTGTGCAAATGGGCTAGCTTCTCACCGTTCTTGTATACCAGAAGACTCGGAATTCCGCGCACATCGTTTTTGCTGGTGATATCCTCGAACTGCTCCACATCCATGGCATAGAATTCTTTATCCGAATGCTTCGTCATGATGTCCGGCAGAAATTTGTCCAGCGTCTTGCAGTCCGGACACCAGGTTGCGTCATATTTAATGACGGTTAGTCCGTCTCGGTTGATCAAATCCTCGTATTGCTTTTCCGTTTGAATACGTTCCATCTCTGTTATCCCCTTTACCCGTCATCTTTGGCGGCTTCCTAGAGAAGCTTGGGTTTCGGAATGCAATGACTTGCATCACACCCGAACCGTTATCTTATTTTAGCCGTTTATGACATGGTTTGCAAAAGGATTACATGGAATGCATTTCATGACCGGAAGATGACGGCTCGCCTGCGGAAGGACTGTGGCCCAACCAGGCGGCAACGCACAAGATGACTACCGGAAGCACTATATAAATCATCCAGAAGGAAGTACGGACAGGTGCTGCCGGCAAAGCGCTCCTGATTTCTCTGACAGAGCTCACAGCCGCCACCGGCTCCCCTTCTCGATGCTTGCGGTCAAGTATCAGGTAAATGACCAGCGCAGTGACCGCAATAAACATGGCATCCATGATGAACAGCATGACATCCCACTGCCGCTTCGGGATCATATCTCCCAGCATCGCACCATGCACGCCACCCATGATACCTCCTCCAATCCCTTCTATAACGGCCAGCAGACTTAGGGGTCTACCGATCAGATAGCCGATCAGGAAGCAAAAGAGGATCGATATCCCGGTGGACACCACCAGGTTCTGTGCAAACAGCATGCCGAGAATGACGCCAATCGTCAAATTCGACATGAGCCCTGTCGTCATCGCCACTACCATACCAGTCATGTTCGTCAAAATATGACGGTTGAGTTGAACGAACATAATGCATAGCACCGTATAAATGAAGACAATCAATATACTTATGTTCAACAGCATTCTCATGGCCCCTTTCGCCCGGGTGCTGCAGTTAAACCGCCAAGATCGCTTTCCATAACTGTCCGCTGCAGCTGCGGCGCCTTCCCTTCCGCTCTCTGAAGCTTATTCAGCAGATCTTATCTTTATGCTGATAACTCGTAAAAGCATAAAAGGAAAGCCCCGCTTTTTAAGCGGCCGCTCTCCTCGTTTCATACGTTACGGATATATTTTCTCCCCGTTTTCGAGCATGCGGACGAACTCATCCACTTTTCTTTTGCGGGTTTCAGGCTTCTTCGCATTTTTGATCCGGAACGTGATCGCAAATTTATTTTGGCTGTTCAAGGTCTCATAAAATGCCTTCGCGTCCGGATGCTCGACAAAAGCGGCCTCCAATTCCTCCGGCAGTGTGCTACGGCTTTGAGATTCATACGCCGCTTCCCAGCGACCGTTGCTTCTTGCCGTCTCGACCGCCTGAAGTCCCGCGGGCTTCATCCGCCCTTCCTCCGTCAAACGCTGGACCTTTCCCCGGTTCACCTGTGACCAGATACTGTCTTTCCCCCGGGGTCCAAAGCGCTGAATCCAGCTCTTTTCATCCAGCTTTTCCTTGCGGCTGTCAATCCAGCCGTAGCAAATCGCGCTGTCCAGCGCTTCGTCATAGCTCACGGAATCAAATCCCGAATTCTTCTTGGCAATCTGCAGCCTGACACCCTTTGAAAGATGATGATTCTGCTCCAGCCAAGCCTCCCAGTCAGACTGACTCTCACATAACAACAGCGGCCATTCCGCTTGTCCTTCCGCTTTCTTCATCCTCACACGACTCCCTTCCTTAGGTACAGTTCTACCTTTTTCCGCTCCCTTTCATACTAATTACCAGTTTAATCCTTATATATTATCGCCTTCAAGACTTATAAGGTTAAAAAGCAAAAAAAGAGCCTCCGCCATTCGATCCGAATTGCGGGACTCTCTTTGAATGTTCGCCAGTTGCCAGCGAAAAATCTATTTTTCAAAAACGATGCTGTAGAACGCTTCTGTCCACGGCTGCCGATTTAGCACCTTAAAACCCATTCCCTCCAAAACACGCGTCATTTCGCTGGAGGAAATACGATGGTTCTGTGGCGGCCCACTTTCTGTTTCGACATGCTCCCATTCAATGCACAGCGCACGACCACCCTTTTTCAAGACACGCTGGATTTCCCGGAGTCCCTGCTCCGGCGGATCCACCTCATGAAGCACCATGGAACAGATGACGGCATCCACCTTCTCATCCTCCATCGGGATATGCTCCGCTTCGCCCTGGATGATCTCAATACGGCCGGTCTTCTGCTCCTCCATGCGGCTTTTCAAATATTCCAGCATTGCGGACTGGGCATCTAGCGCGTACACGATGCCGCTGGTTCTCTCCACAGCCGGAAAGGTAAAGTATCCACCGCCTGCTCCCACATCCAGAATATCCTCACTACCTGTTAAACCGAGCAGATCCAGAAGCTGCTCCGGCGGAAGATTCTTTCTTCGCTCGGGGTTGTCCAGCTTGGCAATCCGTGCCGGGTCAAAACGTTTATCGTTCATCGATTCTTCCTCCTCATCGGTACATGCTGTGCAGACCATTTCATTCTAGCATTCCTGATAAAAGAGGAGCAAACCAGCGAGCAATTAACCAATAGTCATCAGCTCGTTGTAAAGCCTTATGGTCTCCGCTTCCGGTTTTGTTTCCAGCTCAGCCCCGATGAGAGAAACAAAGCTCAGGTACTCGCTGGCGACCGCCGCTTGATTCCCCTGCGCATGATAAACCCTCATAATGCTCTGGCATATCTCATCTGAGTAAGGCTCTTTCATCTTTAATGAAAGCAGCCGCTGCAGTGCCTGGCGTTCTCTTCCTATCTGCGTCTCATATGCCGCCGCTGCGATTGAACAGTGAATATATCTGCGCAGCAGTTCTTCCCGCACGGGCTTGGCCCAAAAATAATCATGCTCTTCCAGGTAATCCCCTTGATATAGGTTCAACGTCTGTTCGAGCTGCTGCCATTCCTGCTCCGAGGTTACCGGTCCGATTTGGCTGCTGTGCATGAACAGGTCCACGTCTGTTGTAAATCCAGTCCGCAGCAAGCGGTAGCTGTCATGTGCGAATTCAATCAGAGCCCTAACGCCCCACTGTTTCAGTATCTTCCGTACCTGATAAACAGAGGTGTGCAGCTGTGTCGTTGCCTTATCCAGTTTAAGCTGGGGCCACAGCGTCTCCAGAATAGTATCCTTCGTTACCCACCGACCCTGCTGATGAAGTAAAAAAGCGAACAATTCCTGCGCTTTTTGCGTTCTCCATTTCAGCAAGCTGCCTGCCGCAACGTTATCGCCAAGCAATAAACGCTTGAAACATATGACCATGGATTCTGCAGGGACCTGTACACCCGTCTGCTCCTGTGTTATTTTCAGCTGTGATTCGATACGGCTTACCGTCTTGGCGAACCTCACCGGATCGACAGGTTTTAACAAATAATCCAGGGCATTAAGCTCAAAAGCCTCAATCGCATAATGGTTGTATGCCGTCACGAACACAATCTGAAGATCCGGAATCATCGCCATCAGCTTTTCCCCTGCCTCCAAACCGTTCATGCCCGGCATTTCAATATCCAAAAAGACGACATCCGCCTGGTTCTCCGCCACATGCTCCAGGCCCGATCCAATACGAGTAAATTTACCGCATATCTCCAGCCGGCCATCCGCATGAATCAACCTTTCCAGCTGAAGCAGTGCCGGGTTCTCATCGTCAATCAGAACAGCCTTCAATACGTTTTGCACCCCTTCATAATGATTTGCCTCCAAGCTTCCCTTTTGGTACGTCAAAGCGAACTGTTGTCCCTCTGCCAGGGCTGCTCTCAACGATCAAACCTTTTCCGTACAACGTCAGCATCCGGGTGTGTATATTACGGAGTCCGACACCGCTTTCCGGTGAATCTGCTGCAAGCAGCTTCCATGCCAGCTCCTGATCCATGCCCACACCATTATCCGACACGGAAATACATATCCTGCTATCGTCCTCCTGTATGGAAATCCGTACCGTTCCTCCCGCTTCCCGCTGCATGATACCATGTCGTACCGCATTCTCGACGATCGGTTGTATGCTTAGCTGAGGAATGAATCCGCTCAGCTCCGCCTCAATCTCATAAACAATCTCCAGTCTTTCTTCAAAGCGCGCCTTTTCGAGGGTCAGATAGGAATGAACCAATGCAAGCTCCTTATATATGGTCGTCAGCTGCTCCCGATTCTGAAAGTCAAAGCTGCTCCGCAAATAATGACTGAGCTCAAGGAGCAGGCTGGTCGTTTTTTCCGGATCAACGGGAAGCAGAGAAATAATCGTATTCAATGCATTAAACAGAAAATGCGGCTTGATTTGCGCCTGCAAAAACGCCATTTCAGCCGAAATGGTCCTGCGTACCGATTTGCGAAGCTCAATCAAATTCCGAACCCGGGCCCGCAGCTCGTCTGCGTCCACCGGCTTGCGCAGAAAATCATTGGCTCCTGCCTGAAGGCCAATCCGTACATCCTCCGGCAATCCGCGTGCCGTCAGAATCAGAACGGGCATTTCAAACGGCGAAAATTGCTGCCTCACGGCTCTGCACAGCTCGATTCCGGACATTCCCGGCATCATCCAGTCCGTAATCACCAGATCTATGGACTGGCCGGAACGAATCTGTTCCAGGGCATCAGCGCCATTATCTGCAGAGATCAGCCTGCAGTTCTCCACGGACAGAAGCCCCCGCAGCGCCTGTAAATTGACCGGATCGTCATCCACCAGCAGCACGGTTGTGCTGGTTTCTTGCACCAGATCATCCGCATTCACGAATTCTTCATCTATTCCATTATCGGATAATTCCTTCCGAATACTTACACCCGGCATTCCCTCTCCGCTACTAACAGTATCCGAAACAGGAAGCGTAAAGTGGAACGCCGAGCCGCTTCCCGGCTCAGATTCCACCCAAATCGACCCACCGCCAAGCTCCACCAGCTTCTTGGATATGCTGAGGCCAAGTCCCGTGCCGCTGTACTCTCTCTCAGAAGTTGCACCGACTTGTTCATAGGATTTGAA
This sequence comes from Paenibacillus sp. J23TS9, assembly GCF_018403225.1. Taxonomy (NCBI): domain Bacteria; kingdom Bacillati; phylum Bacillota; class Bacilli; order Caryophanales; family Paenibacillaceae; genus Paenibacillus; species Paenibacillus sp. J23TS9. The sequence goes on from NZ_BOSG01000007.1 coordinate 69,276, forward strand.
TATATCCTGCAGTCGCTCAGGTGCAATCCCAATGCCCGTGTCAGTCACTGTCACCTGAACGATGTTTCCACTGCCAAGCGTCTTGGCATCAATTCGGATGACACCCGCAGACGTGAACTTCACGGCATTTCCAAGCAAATTATATAGAATTTGCCGAAGACGTTCTTCATCCATATCCAGCAAAGGAAGATTCTCCGGCCAATGCTCCTCGAACCGGATAGGCTTGTTCCCCGCTATATACAGCGTAATTTCCATCACCGACCGGGTTACTGCCTTCAAATCGACCGGCTGGCGGTTCAGCACGATCTCGCCGTTCTTCAGCTTGCTGAAATCCAAAATATCATTAATGAGTACAGACAGGCGCCTTCCGGTCGATACGATCATGGACAGGTCTCTGGCCTGCTTCATATTAAGCTGCCCGGAAGCTCCCTCTACGAGCGACTGGGCGATATTCACGATGCCATGGAGCGGGGTACGCAGCTCATGCGATGTATTAGCCATGAACTCATCCTTTAAACCATCCAGCGTCAGCAGCTTCAGTGACAGCTGCTCCACCTCCGCGAACGCCCTGGAGAAACGCCGTGATAACAGCATTGCTTGAGTGAGGACGAACAGAATCAATTCGTACGGCACAAGATTGAGACTGGTATACAAGCCCATCAGGGAAAGCACGTTGACCACGATGACGAGGATGATACTCAGCATTCCGATCAGCATCAGTCCCGCATCCTTGGACCGCCTCTTCATCCCCCGGATCATGGCAAATGCGATATAGCCGACTGCCGTCAGCGAGTATACAATTAAAAGCGGGCTTATCTTTGAAAAAATAAGCGGCGGAAGGAAAATCGCCATAAGGACGGCGACGAGTGTAGCGGCGTCGCAGATGCGCAGAACCAGCCGCGGGATGCTTCTTGGCACCGCCAAGGCGACATATCGGAGCAAAAAGAAATAAATGAGCGCCGAAGAAAACAGCTGCGTTTTCAAAAACCATTCATAGTCCAGCGAAGGCCATAAGTTGCCTAGCAGCTTCTCCCCGTGCATCAACACGTATATCAGGGCAGACAGGCAAAAAAGTCCGAGATACAGCATGGAAGGTTCTTTTTTGTGAAGCCTGTTTAATACCAGCAGATACAGCGCCGGAATCAAAAAGCCTGCGCCAGACATCAAATCGATGAATATATCCAGCTCCCGGCTCCTCATGATCGATGCCTTGTCACCGAACACGATCGGGGTGAAGATCCCCCCGGAAGCGTATGAATGATTTGATACCTGGACGATGATTTCCGCTTCATTTCCGGACACGCTCGCAAATCCGGCATAGGGGATGTTGTCGGGCTCTTCTTGGCCGGCGCTTACGCCCGGCTTTCCGCTTGCCCCAGCCTCCTGTCCGTTCAAAAATATCCGGTTGGCCGTCCGGATATTGCCGGAGCGGATTCCATAGATGGCATTTTCCCCATCCTTTAAACGAATCCGCAGACGGAACGTGGCATACCCTTCAGCGTTATCCCGCCGGTCTTCACCAATATAGTCATTCCAGCTTCCCGGCAAAGTCACCATTTCTGTCATTTGAGGAAGAGACCACGCTGCGGATGTGCCAGACGGATGAAAGTCCTGGGGAGTCAGCAGCTGGCTGCGGTAAAACTCCCATTCACCGGTCAGTTGAACGGTTCCATTCTGGGCAAAGTCCCAGGCACTCAGGTCTATTTGGCCTTGGATCGCATCCGGTTCCTCACCAAAGTTAAGGAACCATCGAGTTATCACATAGATCGGCACAATGATCACGAGGAAAATTCCCGTCAGGATGATCAAGCCTTGTTTTTTCATATATAACCCCTTTAATTAAGCCATTTATGACATAAATGGTTAGTAGCATAAAATGGTAAGCACTAGCTGTTATATAATGGAACCATGCGCATGTCAATACAGTAATAAAAAAAGACCCTCAGAGGGTCCCTTTCATTCGAGTATTGAAGGCTGATGATGACGTTATGGCTGCGGGCCGGCGCACTTACGATTACATTTCGGAATCCTGATTTCCCTGCTGCTCCTGGCATTCAAAGCATTCAAGCGTCTGATCCTCCTGCACAGTCCCGTTCAGAAACCCGTTCTCGCAATAAATCGCTTTGCCGCAGCTGCGGCAGCTGCCAATATACTCCTGCATGACACGCCTCCAGTTCATTTTCGAGGTAAGTACATATTTATGAGTCAACTCTATGGTATCAGGATCATATGGAAGCACAAGTAAAAAGCGGGTGGTCTCCCAAATTGGAAAACCACCCGCTTTTCTGCCTGTTCTTTTAGTCAGTATGCCTGCAAACTATCGTCTTCTGACTCGTCCGAAAATAAGCGATACGATGAACAGAATGAGGAAAATAAAGAACAGTACCTTGGCAATTCCGACTGCAGCGGACACGATTCCAAAGAACCCGAAAATCCCCGCCACGACAGCGATAATCAAAAATAGTATAGCCCAACCTAACATATTAATCACCCTTTTCTTAACGTCGTATTGTTTGATACTTACTTGTAACCGATCTGCTGCCGCTTGAACCTCGAATGAAAAAATTGTAAAAAGGTCTCCATGACGGGCTTCAAAATACTTACGGCATTTTATTTAAATATATCCATACCTCAGATCCTTATTCTTGTAAATACTTCCATTTCATACTATTGTAAATATATGGAGGGATGATGCATGGATGTAAATACCGGGCCCGCGATCCAGAATGATGACAGTCCTTATACTGCCGCCGAAATGGAACATACAGAACTGAAGCCGAATTACCGTGTTGATCTTCGTTCGCACACTTCTCTGGAATACCAGAAGTTTATTTCCTTGAATCCGGTGAATGACTGGTCTCTTCTAACCTGGAAAGATGTCGGCAAGCCTTATGAAGTCAAAAGCGTAGCTCATGACCGTAAAGTATGGGAGCAGGAGCATGGTACCACCATGGATACCCATACGGCTTGGACACACTTCAATCAGTCCTTTCACCAGTGGTTTATCAAAGACGTACCCGCCGAGATGGATAAAGAAAAGGATGAATTTTTCAATGCATTGAAAGCGTTTAACTTACGTCAAATTCGTGAGGGACTGGGTGATATTGTCCGCATTCATCTATGGAACTATGTGCACCGCATTCAAGATGGTGTATGGGATCCACGGGGCAAACGGGCTTTATTCGAGGGGCTGGATGTACAAAAGCCGCGGATTTTATTCCTTGGCGCAGCAGAGGGCTATGAAGCGATGCAGCTTGCAGCCATGTATCCGGGAGCAGAAGTGGTTATGGCGGACTATGATGAATACTGCCGTACCACACGCTTCGCAGAATTCCCGGAAGCTTATCCCTTTCTCGGGGATAATCCTCGAACCAACAGCCCGCAAGTATACTACAAACAAGATTTCAACATTGAGTATGTGGTCAGTGATATTCGCAAGCTCCCCTATGGCCGGGAATTCGATATTGTTCTGTCCGTCGGGCTGCTGGAGCATTTTCCTGATGAAATCAAACCCGAGGTTGTCGATTGGCACCGGCGTTTTTTGAAGCCCGGAGGTTATGCCATCATGACGACTCCAAGAAACCAGCTGAGATCCCGGCTTTTCTACCAAATCATGGCCAATGTAATGAACCATACGTACCGCGAATTGATGACGGTTCAGCAGATGGGGCTATACATTTACGAGAATGGTTTTGATATCCACAGGCATGGATACATCAAGGTTCATAACGGTGTCGTGGCAAAGATGCGGTAAGTTTTGGCGTATTGCAGCTGCGGCCCTTACATCGACTGTCCGGCATCCACCGTGATGATCTGCCCGGTTAGGGCCTCCTGCTCCAATACGCCACAAATCATATGGGCAATATCCTCAGGTAATGCAGTCTTTCCCAGCAAAAGGCTGCCCGCCAACTGCTCCATCTGCTGCTCCCGTCCCTCCCACCACCGGGTTAACACTGCTCCGGGAGCAACGCAGTTGACACGAATATGCGGCGAGAGAGATTTCGCCAGGGAACGGGTCAGCCCGTGGACGGCCGCTTTGGAAACTGCGTAAGGCAGCGATGAACCGGAGCCGGTGATTCCGGCAATGCTGCCGACGTTGACGACCGCTCCCTGCTTTTGCTTGAGCATATAAGGCGCGACGGCTCTTGCAGCATAAAACATGCCCTTGACATTAATTTGGAACAGTTCGTCCCAAGCGTCATCCGTCACGGAATCCAGATCCCCCATAGGAATATGGCGGGTTACACTGGCATTGTTGACTAGCAGATCTATGCTTCCCCATTCTCCCGCAAGTGTATCTACCATGGTCAGCACCTCCTGTTCCCGGGATACATCCGCTTGAATCGCAAGCGCATGTCCGCCCTGGGCTTGAATCATCCGGACCGTTTCCTCGGCCTCATCCACCGATCGTGAATAATTAACAGCAACTGCCGCCCCACGCTCTGCCAGAGCCAGCGATACCGCTCTCCCTATTCCTGTGCCTCCGCCTGTAACCAATACTTTTTTATCCCGCAATTCCATTTGCAATCCTCTCCTTTTCTATTTACGAGTCTGCCAAAATCGTCTCATTCAAGCTCTCTTTCTTCCGCGGCCAGCTGCGCAGTCCCGTTACCAAACGACCAGTTTTCCTGCATGTTTTCCATCAAAATGATCATGACATCCTGGGGCCGGACACCTGCTTTCTCTGCGAGCAGCCCCGCGATCCGGGCATATAACGCCTGTTTCTTCCGCGTAGTGCGTCCTTCCTTCATCGTGATTTGAATAAAAATCTGCTGCTCCGATCTGGATATATTCATGTATTCCTTATCGTATAAAAGTTCCCCGGACGCGTGCGTGGTAATTACCTGGAAATAATCGTCCTTAGGCACATCAATGGTTTCCACCATAGCCTGGTGAATGGAACGGCTGAGAATAGACAGTTCTTCCTGCGACTTTCCTTGATGCAGATCTATTCGTACAAATGGCATTGGGCATAACGCCTCCCTGTTTTTTCTTTTGCCGGCAATGCCATTGTATCTGATTCATATCTATCTGTATAATTGAATTAACCGAATACTTTATTCATATTTATTGAACTATAGGAGGATACATGGATCTTAAAGCGGTCAAAACCTTTCACCGGATCGTTGCCCTCGGAGGCTTCAACCGGGCTGCGGAAGAGCTCAACTACGCACAGTCTACCGTCACTATGCAGGTACAGAAGCTTGAAGCTGAGCTTGGCATGCGGCTGATCGAGCGGGGAAAAGCCTTTCAACTGACGGAAGCTGGACGCCTCTTCCTTGAACAGAGCGCCCATATCGTCAGAGATATTGAGCAACTGCAAGACACCATGACAGAGCTTGTAGCCGGGGAAGCCGGGCATATTCGTCTTGGCGTTGTCGAACCGATCGCCAGCTACCGGCTGCCGGTTATCCTCGCCGATTTCCTGCGTGTATACCCCAATATCCACGTATCTATTAGCATTGCAAGTTCCCCTGTATTAATCCAACAGCTTCAGCATGGTGGGCTCGATATGGCCATATGCTCCCCGCCGCTGCTGGGAACGGGATTATACTTTGAACCGCTGCTTACGGAGCATTTTGCCGTGCTGCTGCCTGAGAGTCATCCTTTGACCCGTAAGACAACCATTACCATTCAGGATTTACGGAGTCACCGGCTGCTTATTACGGCGGCAGACTGCCCGTACCGCCGGAAGCTGGAGATGATTTTGCAGGAGCCAGGCGGGTCTCCACTAGATACCCTGGAGATCGGCAGCATGTCTGCTTTAAAATTCTATGTCCAGAGCGGAATAGGTGCGGCTCTCGTTCCATTATCGGTGCTTCGGCCTGAACCAGGTGGTACCGTCATCCGGCCGTTAGAAGGTAATGAGGTTGATATGACCTGCGGCTTATTGTGCAGAGAACCCGATTACCCGCCCAGACTTGCGGCCGGCAAGCTGTACACCATTTTAAAAGAGAATCTCCCGGACCGCAGCCCGCATACGGCAGGCACCATGTAGAAACAATACGAAGAAGCCCAAGGCCAAAACGGCCTCGGGCTCTTTTTTCCCCCTAATCATACACGGTCAAAATGCTAATTTACACTGACCTCCACCGGATCGGAGTTGATTCTGCTGCCTACCGCCCGGATGACGAACTGATACTTATCAGATGCATTGATGTTATTAACCGTGAAGCTATAGTCTGTTTTCCCTGACTCGGCGGCAATGTGTACATTCCAGTAGGTTTTGATCTTGCCGTTCTTCTCGTAAATGCGGAAGCCCCTTACAGGTTCGCTGCTCGAAGATGGTGTTTTCCACGAAATAACGGCTTTGCTGCCGCTGACCTGGACTTTAGCGCTTTCGACCTTGGCTGGCTTGGTATCCGTCCGCTTGATGCCATATTGGTCATAGAGCTTAACGCCGTTATCGCCGGATTTCTCGTCTTTTTTGGCCGCAGTATACGCTTTAATCTGCAGTACATCACTCGAAACAGACACATCGGTAAACATCTTTTTACCCGGCTGGGTATCTATCGCTGCGAAGTAATCGTTATAACCCGGATATTTGGTGTAAAACTTATCCCCGAACGCATTGGACATCAGATAGATCGTCCCCTTCGGATTCACGGCGTTGCCCTGCGCGTCCACCGTGATTTGGCTGGTCGGTATTACTTTGTCGCCAAGCATCTGAAACGATCTCATGTACATATGGTCATGGGCTTCAAACACCATGTCGATGCCCATTTCATCAAAGGCGGGAACAAGAACCTTTTTATAAAACTGAACGCGGTCGTTCTCCCATTCTCCCGCATTATCCCCTGCCGAATACGGCCCTTTGTGGAAGGTGACGAATTTCCATTTGGCATTGCTCTTCGCGACGATGTATTTCATCCACTCCACTTGATCCGCGAACTGCTGATCCTGTTTCTTGATATCTTTGCCATTGCTCGCGAGTTCCCCCGCATACTGTGAGTTGAAGACCAGAAACAGTGCTTCTCCATACTCAAATGAATATACGGAACCATCATGCGTGCTTGCTACAACCTGCTTCGGCAGATTGAAATGATTATAGAAGTTAGAGTTCGGCGTCGTCTCGTCACCATCATAATCCTGAACTTCATGTCCGCCGACGACCGGAACGATCGGAACATTCAGCAGCTGATCCTGCGGAAGTCCAAGCATCCACTGCCACTGTTCCTCGAGATCACCGTTATCGACAAGATCCCCCGCGTTAATCAGAAACATCGGATCGCCGATCGTCTGAACGGCTTTCTTGAAGGTATCAGCCCATGGCTCAAAATCTGTTTTGCTGGAAGCCTGTGAGTCCGAACCTGCGATAAAATGGAATGGCTGGCTGCCGGATGCATCGGTTGTGAAGCTTCCTGCCGCGCTCCAGCTGTCCGGTGCTCCGCTCCCAACCCGGTATTTGTATGCTGTTCCCGGAGATAATCCGGATGCCGTAACTTTGTGGCTGTAAAATTTCTTTTTCTTCTTGGCTGTACGGTCCGCCTTCGTCACATAGGTCTGAATTTCCTCCACGGTACCTTGGAATGTCAGTGCTTCATTTTCAGGAAAACCGCTTCCCGAAGACTTCGATGCCTCTACGACCTGAACGACGGATGCTGCCGTCACATCGGTGTACCATGCGAATGAGCGGCTGGTTTTGGTATCCCCATTCAGCGTCATATTGATCAGCTTCGGCACGGAAGGTGTTCCCTGGGTATTTTGAATGGCAAAGCTCCAGGAAATATCCTGGGTCAGCGGAATTTGATCATCCCTGCCCTTGATTAGTCCCTTGGGAATCTTGACCGTATAGGTCTGGCCGTTTACAAAAGACGGATGCTTAATATTGAGCGTGTTGCTATTGATGATTTCGGCGGTCACCGATCCGAGAGCCGTATTATTTTTGTCCACGATACTTACACTGTAGCCTGAATTCAGGGTGATTGGCTTATTGAACGTTACCGTTACAGGCGCCGTCGGCAGCACATTACTTTCGCCGGAATTAGGTGTTTTGGATAGCTCTGCCGTTGGCGTTTCTACCGGTTCTCCGCCTCCCTGCTTAACCATTCCTGATACACGAATATCCTTGATGAGGCTTGATCCTGTGCTTCCAATCCCTTGCGTGCCCTTGGTGTTAGTATTCGAGCTGACAATCCAGCGGATATAAAGCGTGTTCTGATCATTCGCGCTCGCCGGAAGGGGAATCTCTGACAGCTTGCATGTATTGCCTGAGCAGCTGAAGCTGGACAATGCCATCTTGAGCGTCGTGCCCGGCACGTCATTCCAGTTCTGGTTATCACTGCTGATCTGCACTTTAAAATCACGCGGTCCGGTTCCGGAAGAAGTCTGCTGCGAAGATAGCGTTATATTTTCATAACCTTTGGTCGTTACGCTTGCAAGCCAATACTTCGTTGCGTTCCCGCTATCCCAGCCCTGATAACTGACCGAATGCTGGCTGCTGTCGTAATCCTCGAAATATCCGCCTACATTCCGGAAGCTCGATGCCGATTTAAACATTCCGTTGGTAGCTGGAAAAACGCCGCTGCTGCCCGAGTTTGCAAAAATCCATTCGGCGAGCAGAGACTTTTCCTGCACCGCATCTGCCATACTCCGGGTGGTAACCTCTACCGGACTGCTCGGAGCCGATTCATTCCCTGCAGCATCCAATGCCGTCACCGTATAGCGGTACGTTGTACCGGCAGAGAGTCCTGAATCTGTATAGGTCAGCGTATTTGCGCTTCCGATCTTTACGTTGTCCCGATAAATGCCGTAGCTTGTTACCCCTGTATTATCCGTCGAAGTTGCCCATGTCAATTGAACTCCGCCATTCGAAACATCTGCCGCCAGAGAACCCGGTATGCTTGGGGCATCCGTACCGGATGGCGGAGGCGTCGTTTCTTTGGGTTCCCCCTTCACTGTAATGCTGATCAACTGACTTGCCTGCTCCTCCGCGAATGTCTTCCCCTGAACCGGGAACACAAGCATCATGACAGCAAGCATCAAGCATAGAATCCGTTTTCCCATTTTTCCCGACAGTTTACCCATGCATATCTCCTTCCGTTAGCGCAATAATTAAAACGCTTTAACTTTCGAACAAAACATAGTGAACGACAGCCGGCCTGCCATACCCTGTTAAATATACGGAAGGTGCTCTGCAAACAGAACTCAAAAAAATGGAATGTGATGGAAAAAAACGAAAAGAACCGGATGCGGCATGCCGCTCCGGCGGACTCATTTTATTTGATCTCACGAATAACCTGCTCGATTCCTTTACGGATGTCCGGTTCTTTTACACTGGATACCGTCAATCGCAGGATATGGTCCCTCTCAAAATACGGCAGGTAGCAAGCATTCGCTGTTTCAGTCCTGACGTGTTTTTTCTCCAGCCGTTTGATGATTGATCCCGCATTCACGCCATCATGCAGTTTCAAAAACGTATGCACGCCAAGCTGACCAGGAGTCTGGTAGATAAAAGGCTTGTCCGCTGCGACATCCCTGTTCTTTACGATACATTCATGCAGCAGTGCGGACCTCTTGCCATAACAGGAACGCAGCTTTTTGCGGTGACGCTCAAACATGCCGCTTTTCAAATACAGCTCCAGCGCAGCCTGGGACAGCATCGAGCTGTCAATGTCCATCAGCCGTTTGAACTGGAGGAATGACTCCCGCAGGACATCCGGCAGGACGGCCACCCCGACCCGGAGACCCGGGAATATAATTTTGGAATAGCTTTTCAGGTATATCACATGGCCGGAGCGATCATAAGCATATATCGGATCTTCCTTTGCATCCTGCTCCAGATCAGCCATATAATCATCCTCCACGATGTACACATCATACTTAGCCGCGAGTAAGGCGATGGCCTTTTTCTGAGAGCGGTCGAGAGAAGTTCCCAAGGGGTTATGGAATCGGGGTACCGTGTAGAACCACTTGATCTCCCCTGTTTTGAAAATCCGCTCCAGCTCCCCTAAATCTATGCCGTCAGCCGTGCGGTGAAGTCCTTCTGCTTCAATGCCGTACACCTTCAAATAATCCACCAAAAGGTGATACCCCGGTTGCTCGATTAATACACGCTGCCTGCCGTTTGGAAAAGGAATCTGGGCTAACACGCTGAGCGCCTGCTGCACACCCGAGGTAATAAAGATCTGCCGGGAATCTGCAAAAACCTGGTATGATGCCAGCTGCCGCTGCATTTCGCGAATGAGTGACGGAAGGCCCTGCGGCGTACCGTAGATAAACAGATCGTTGCGGTACATATCGATCGCTTTGTTGATACAATGCTGAAAATCCAGATACGGAAAAATATCCGGATCCGGTGCGGATACGGTGAAATCGATCCAGTGAGCACCTTCTTCTTGGCGCTGGACGCTGCGCTTCATAACATAATATCCGCTTTTCGGCGATGCATAGATCAGATGCTTCTCCTTAAGGTCCTCCAACGCCCGGATGACGGTGCTTTTGCTGCAATCATACCGGGATGCCAAAGCCCTGATGGATGGCAGCTTGTCTCCCTCCCGGCAGCTTTCGCCGGCAATCTGCGTTTCCAAGTCATTGATGATATCGTCATACTTAAACATGCCCTCATACGCCTCCTTCCGCTTCATCTGTACCGGTACAGATCAACATTCCTTTTATTGTAGCACAGACGCTTCCGGCTTAGAATAAAGAAAACGTCGCTCGATGCATGTTCAAAAAACAAGCTCCAATAGCAGAAATTTTTCTTGCGATGATAGGACCGGTCCTTCCACAGCGCGCAAACTTAGGGAGGTCATTGTATGAAACTCACACTTAATCAAAAAGCCATTACGGCAGTGGTCATCAATGCGATCATCGTTGGCTTTTCACCGATATTCGTCAAACAGTCGCTCATCTTTGCCGATCCGCTGGATTCACTGGCACACCGCTTTACGATTTCCTTTCTTGCAGCTTCCTTGTTTGCCTTTCCGGGATGGGCCCATCTGAAGGCAATGCGGAAAGAAATCTTCACCGTCGTTCCGCTGGCACTCCTGAATCCGTCGCTCTTTTTCGCTCTGCAGGCATTCGGTCTGCTGCATGCTTCCTCAGCGGTTGCAGGTATTGTACAGGCAACGGTTCCCGTCTTCACGATGATTCTCGCAGCTCTTTTCCTGAAGGAGAATGCCAGCATGGGTCAGCGGCTCTTCACCCTTCTGTCCGTATCTGGAGTCATATTGGTATTCGCCGTTCCCGGCGTAGGCTCTTCGTCCACCAGCTTACTGGGTGTCACGCTGATTCTCCTATCCGCCTTGTCTCTGGCCGGATACACAACCTTGGCCCGTAAGCTCACGCGGATTATGCGTCCCAAGGATTTGACCTATATGATGATTCTATTCGGCTTTGTCGTCTTCAACATCATTGCACTCTGCAAGCATGGTTACGCGGGCACGGTTGACTCCTATTTCACGCCTCTGCAAGAGCCTGCGTTTATCATGGATATGGTCTTTCTGGGTGTGCTGTCCTTCCTGTTGACCTCCTTTTTATCCAATTATGCACTGTCGATCCTCGAAGCCTCGAAAGTCAGCGTATTTGCAGGTTTATCCACTGTGGTAACCATTGCCGGCGGCGTGCTGCTGCTGAATGAACAGCTGGGCTGGTACCATTGGGCCGGGGCAGCCATGATTGCGGCCGGGGTCACAGGCGTCAATCTTTCAAGCAAAAAGCTCCCGGCGGTCAAAACGCAGGAGTCTGTGAAAGCTTGATAAACATGGAAGCACAAATAAAGCCCCGGTGCCTACCCGGGGCTTTATTTCAAGTTTTAACGAAGCACTGCCTCTTCCTCTTCAGCAGCTTCACCCATGAATTTCAAGATGAACAGAGGTATTCGCCTGCTTTCCGCTGAGCAGTTCCGTAAACTCCGCCATCCAGCATAATCCTCTGCTTCTTCTTTCAGCTGAGACAAGCTCTCTCTTAATCTTGACTCTCCTTTACAGCAGTTCTCCCTTTCTCTTCAAAAAAACATACAGCAGCAAGCTGGTGAAGGCACATATGATCGCGCACAGTCCGATAAACGCATATCCTGCCTGCAGACCGCGTAAAAGGCCCAGCTGAGCATCTGCCATGTAAAATCTTTTGACTCCGTCGGTAATAGCACCGATCAGATAGTTTCCGATGACACTGCCTATTCCCATCATCGTAACGATAAAGGTGATGGCCGTATCGCTTTCGTTGGGGTACCGTTTTGCAATGACAGCCATAACCGTCGGATAGATGGGTGCGATTCCGATCCCTGCCAGTGCGAAGAAAATAGCTCCCTGTTCTCCGGATACAATCGCAATGCCCGTGCAAATGCCTGAAAATCCCGACAAAATGATCAGGGAGAGCGTAAAGCCAATTTTATCTGTAATCGGCCCAAGCAGCAGCCGTGCGAGCGAAAAGCATAAAAAGAAAATGGACAGCATGCCTGAAGCCGCGGTCGTATTCCAGTGGTAGGCCTTTTCCAGGAAGTTGACCAGCCATCCGCCTACCGACATCTCCGATACGACGCCAAAAGACAGGATCAGGACAATCAGCCACAAGCCGCGGTCCCGGATCAGAGAAGACAGCGGTGCCCGATGTTCAGCTGATATCTCATCACCGGCAAATCGGCTGAAGAACGCCGGGAACATCGGTATCACCGCCAAAGCGAGCATAATCAGATACATCTCGCGCCACTCCACCGTGTGACCGAATAATGTAACGCTCATCAGTCCCGATGCAATGATCGGGGCCACGGTTGAGCTGAGTCCGTAGAAAAAATGTGCCAGATTCATCATCGTTCCCGTGTTCCGCACGAATATCCGGGCGCCCAGAATCGCGAGCGCGATCTCCAGCATCCCGTTACCGATATACATCAAAAAGTAAGAGGCCGAAAACAGCGAATAGCTCTTCGAGAGATAGATCAATATTCCGGAAATCACCATACCGCCAAAAGCCATCAGACTGACGCTTTTAATGCCCAGCTTGCGGGTCAAAAAGGCAGTGAAGGAGCAGGCAAGGAGATATCCCAGAGAGTTCAGGGACAGCAGTGTCCCGAGCTGCATCTCATCGATGCCAAAATCCGCCTGGATCCTTGGAATGGCCGGGCCCTTAATATTTTCTGAGAAACCGAAAATGATGAATCCAATGAAAACAGTTGCCAATTGTAGAGCGTAATTGCGGTTGAATCTCCTTTTAGGCTGCACTTGAAGGCTCATCTCATGGTCCCCTTGCTATGTAATTACAGCACCGTCACAGCCCGGTCGCAGCCGCGGAAAACCTACTGCCAAACCAAACAGCTGTGGAGGTGCTGATTGTCCTTTATCTCCTATGCGTATTCAGGGCTGGGACGGATTATCCAACCCACTCGCTCCGCAAGGTAAAGAGGTCTTTCAAAGCATCTGTCGACAGTTCCGTAATCCAGCTCTCCGAGCTGGAGATGACGTTATCGCTGAGCTGCTGCTTGCTCTCCAGCATTTCATCAATGCGCTCCTCAAGCGTGCCTAGAGATATGAACTTATGCACCTGCACGTCTTTGGTCTGACCCATGCGGTAAGCGCGGTCTGTCGCCTGGTTCTCCACGGCCGGATTCCACCAGCGGTCGAAGTGAAAGACATGGTTGGCAGCAGTCAGGTTCAGACCGACACCTCCGGCCTTGATCGACAATATAAACACGTTGGGCTGCTCGGCGGGCGTCAGTGTTTGGGATTGGAACTGATCAATCATCCGGTCGCGAGCGGACTTGGAGGTACTTCCGTTCAAATACAATACAGGCTCCTGAAGCTCCTGCCGGAGCACATGCTGCAGCATCTCCCCCATGCCGATATACTGCGTGAAAATAAGGCAGCGCTCTCCTTCTTCACGCAGCTCTCTCACCATCGCCAGCAGCCGTTCAAGCTTGGAAGATCGGTTGATCAACGTTTCGATATCCATGGATTCATTGGGATCATCGTGATCCACGAAGGGTTCTCCTGTTAAGAGCAGCGGATGGTCGCAGAGCTGCTTCAGATGGGTCAGCGCAGCCAAAATGGCTCCCTTACGTTCTATGCCTTCAAGCTTTTGCACCCGGTTCATCAAATCGTTCACGGTCTGATCGTAGAGAGCGCCCTGCTCGGTTGTAAGATGAATATAAGTTTTCATCTCGTTTTTATCAGGCAGGTCGAGCTGGATGGCCGGGTCCTTCTTCTTGCGGCGCAGCATGAACGGCTTGACCAGCTTCTGGAGATGAACCGTGCGCTGTTCATCATGCTCTTTCTCAATCGCCTGGATGAAACGGATGTTAAAGGTTCGCAAGCTCCCCAAATATCCCGGATTCATGAAATCGTAGAGGGACCACAGCTCCGAAAGGCGGTTCTCTATAGGCGTTCCTGTAAGCGCGATACGATGTCTCGCAGGGAAGCTCCGGACGGCAGACGATTGCTTCGTCTGGGCGTTTTTAATATTCTGGGCTTCATCCAGACACAGCGATTCCCATGTGAACTCTTTCAGCAAATCCTGATCCAGCGTTGCCGTGGCGTAAGAGGTTAGAATGACATCCGCCTGCCGGATTTCTTCACGAAAGGCTTCTTCACTGGCACGTCTGCTTCCGTAATGCAGCATCACATTCAAAGATGGAGCAAAGCGGCTCAGCTCCTTCTGCCAGTTCCCCAGAACCGATGTAGGACAAATCAGCAATGAAGGCTGCCTGTGAGTCGCATCGGTAGATTCCTTCAAATGCAGTAAATAGGCGATGAACTGCACAGTCTTCCCGAGCCCCATGTCATCAGCCAGACAAGCTCCTAATCCGAACCGCCGTAAAAAAGCCAGCCAGGAATAGCCCTCGTATTGATAAGAACGCAGCTCAGCTTTCAGTCCGGCTGGAACGGGCAGCTTCGGCCATTCCGACTGCTGGCCGAGCTGACTGATGAGCTTCACAAGATGCTCATTCAGCTCAACCTCGAGCTCGACTCGCGTTGAAGCATCCTGCGGCTGATCAGGCTCTCCACCGTGATCATGCTCGTCGTCTCTCCCCTGAAGATGGAGATGGAGGACATCCTGAAAAGATAACCCCTCTGTGCTGTCGACCCCTGCCATCATTTGTCCGATCTGCTTAAGCAAAGCAGGGTCGAGCGAAATCCATTCTCCCCGGAAACGAACCAACCGTTCATTGCGGGCGACCAGCTCGTTAAATTCGCTTTCTGTGAGCTGGCTCTCTCCGATTGCAATGCGCCAATCGAATTGGATGATGGAATCAAGGCCGAACATCGAACCGCCGCTGCTCTTGCCGGTCTCGCTCCCTTCACCGGAGCGGACTTTAGCGCGAAGCTTCGGCTTTCTGCGGCTGGCGGATTCCCACCAAGCAGGCAGCAGTACCTGCCAACCGGCCTCTAGCAAACGGCGGCTGTCCGTCGTCAGAAACTGCCATGCGGCTGCATCCGTCAGCGGCTTACTAAGCATATCATCGCTGCGCTCAGCCCAGCTTGCCCCCGGTAAGCTAGCCCGCAAATGCTCCGCCCACCCGGCTGAGCGATCATGAACATGAGACGACCATGTATCCGGCCATACGCCGGATGCCTGTCCGTCTTCATCAAGCCGGATAGGAATCAATGCAGAGGGATCCAGCTTATCCTGCAAGACAAGCTTGAGGCGCCACACAGGCTCGTCGTCATCCGGCTCCAGTAGCTGAAGAAGCGGGCGGAAAGGTGCTGTGTCTGCCTTCCAGCCAATAGAAATGAGCCATGCCTGCTCGTTGAACCCGGCCATTGCACTGTCTTTAGTGAAGAGCATGGGATATTCTCTCCGCAAATCAGACGCCGACACTTCCGTTCCATAACACTCGTGAAATACGGTAGATGAGAAGGCCGCACGTAACCCCTCGGTAAATTCAGGGCCGCTGCGGCTGATTTCCTTCCTTGCTTGGCCGTCCAATACCGCTTCATCCCAAGTCCACTGCAATCTTCCTGCCTGGAAGGCGGAGAAGCTTGGAATGAAGCGTTTCTCATCTGCACAAGCAGCAAGCACCGGGGCGAGACGCAGCAGTGATTCCGCCCCTTCATCCCATTGCCACTCGATATGATCCAGCAGCTTCCGCTCTGCAAAGAATGGAATGACCTGCTCGGCAGGCAGCACCACAAGCTGGGTCTCTTGTACTTGCTGGATCTCAAGCTCCGTTCCATAGAAGGATGCTTCATGCCATGCGAACAACCGTTGTTTCAAATCCAGCCCGGTTACATAATGCTGCGACGGGGTTGATCCGTAAATAAGCGCATCCCCATATGCGCTCAAACGGATGTGGATCGTAATGGTATCTGTGTATGGGCTCATAGGATCAGTTTTCCTTTCCGAAGCTCCTCCTGCAATGCACGCAGCCGGCTGTGACGGCTGGCGAATACGGTGATAAACTGCTCCCACCGTTCTTCCTGCTTCATTTTTTTATATAATTTGGATAAACGCTTGAGCAATTTAACAGCTGCTTTATAGCTCGATCTATTTTTCAGCAGAATATACCGTTCTACCGCCTGATGATAGAAGGGCAGCAGCAGCTCAGGTGCATTCTTCTCGATAGGCTGAAGTACGCTGACACGAAATTCCAAAGGTTCTTTTCCGGTGCTGAGCTGAATATCCATCCATTGCCGCCATTTTCCATAGCTAAGCAGCGTCTCTTCATAAATATCCTTAGAATATGGCAGCATGCCGGCAAGCGTCTCCCACATCTGTTCCTCGGACTCCGGAAGCTGCTGAACAGCCGTTGTCCAGTATTCCATATAATCATGGAAAAGGCCCTTCCGGTGACTGCTTAGCATCGGGCCGGTATGGACAAGCCATTCCTGAAGCCGGGACCATTCTCCCGCAGCTGACAGAGTCTCTAAATATGAGATCAGATAACTTGGAGGGATGATCGAGGCTTTGTCGGCCGTCTTCAGCCATGACCAGGCCTGCTCGTCTTCCGCCATAAGAAAATAGATCCTGCTCTGGGCTAACATCCAGGGAAGCTTGGACAAGGTGTCCCCCAGCTCCTCCTCGGCAGATTGCAGCTTCCTTATTTCCTCTGTGTACATTCCGGTATCCTTCAGGTTCGGATGAATCCATTGTAACCAGAGCTGATCATAGGCCTCCGATAAATAACTGAAATTCTTCGGTTCCGTCAGCATCTGCCTGCGCAGATAGGTTAACGTCTTGGTAACGCGCGGCCAAAGCTCGGGTTCTGTTGTGATATCAAGTCCGCTTTCAAATATATGCCGCATGGCTTCCTGCAGCTCATCCGCAGCAACCTGGGTGTGATATCCCATATACGTATTGTTGGAATGTACTACGGAATGCTGCACCGGTTTGACCAGCTTAATGATCATAAACAGGTGAGCATGAAGATCATACAGCTGCTCCATGACTGGAGAAAGCGGAGGTTTTACAGCATATATGGCAGCTATTGCATTCTTGGCATATTGTGAATTCGGACTGCTGAATTCGAGCGGAGTGATGCACAGCTTAAACAGACCATGCCATTCGGCAATGCTAAGGGTGGGAATCTGGCTTGCCTTTTCTTGTAAGGCGTTGGCAGCTTCTCCCCTATGAACAGAAACCGCGGAATCCTGGCTTATCGTTTTCGCAGGCTGCTTAAGCATGGCTGTAGCATGAGCATTCACAATCGCATGTACGAATCGTCCCTGCTTGCTGACGTGATCGAGCAGGACGGCGATCATATGCTTGCAATGGCTTTTCACCGGGCAAGTGCAGTGGCTTTCAGATAAATGATCGAGCTTGAGAGCAACCCGATAGTCTTCACTGCCTTCGACTAAAGCTTCGATAAGCGTATCTGTCAGCTTGATGGGATGGACAAACCCCTGCTTATAATATTGAAATCCGCGTTTAATCGTCAGGTCGCTGAATTGTTCTCTAACGGTCTGAATAAGCTGCTGCCACTCTATATCATCTATCATATCGTTTGGATTCATTATTCTATCGTCTCCTAGTGGAGTGAAGTTTAGTAGTTGTCTATCTAATCTATCATATCCGATTTCATGAATAAATAATAAGAACGCATGAAACCGAAAATGGATAGCCTTATGAAAAAGAGCCCCTATACATACCCTGTTTTTGAGGGCGGGGCTCTTTTACCTGCTTCATCGATATCACTTAGATACTTCTATCTTCTGACTTTACCTCATGCCATGCAGTCTTTGGCCTCGCCTCCGGATATCCATGCTCCTTCCGGTACTCTTTTCGAGCATCTGTAAAATCAAACCAGCTCTTCTCGCTGTCCGGATGATTCGCATGGTGAACCATACACCAGAGGGCGTCCTCCAGGCAGGGATCTTCCCAAAAACCAAAATAGGTCTCCAATTGTTCAAGCAGATCCGGACCGTTCAATGGCTTCAGTTCATCAAGCGAACCATATCCCAAAGCAGCTACCCGTTCCGCAATCCGCGGCCCAATGGAGGGAATCGCCTGGAACTGGGCTAATGCACGCAAATATCCCGCACGCTCCGCTGACGATCCAAGAATGCCCGCCAAATCGGCAGTGTCCAGATCGGCGACCGTATTCAGCCTGATTTTATAAGACCGCAAACTCATTTTCTCTTCCGAGGACAGGGGAAGCTTGGGGGCTGGCCGTTTGCTCATCTTAAATCCCTCCGGAAATTCGTCTTCGAAAACCCCAATTCAAAATAGGAAAAGCCGGAGAATCAGCATCATGTCATGATGGCGTCTTCCTCCAGCTCTAGCTTGGCCTTACATGCATCTCTTTTAAACCCGGGCAGCGCTTATAGCGAATGCTTCAGAAACCAGTTGTACAGCTCCTTGTTGTCGTACGTTTCAGTCCATGAATTATGATTGGCTTCCGGGTACACTGTCAGCAGCACATCGCCGCCAGCTGCCTGAATAGCCTCAACCATGTCTTCCGATTCCGATAACGGCACAACATCATCCTTGGCCCCATGAAAAGCCCAGATAGGCGTTTCCTTCAATGCATCGGCATTCTTCGGATTACCGCCCCCGCATACAGGTACCGCAGCCGCAAATCGGCCCGGATACCCGGCAGCCAGCTGCCAAGTGCCATAACCACCCATGCTTAATCCCGTTAAATAAACACGCGCCGGATCGGTATTGTAACCTGCCATAACCTCATCAAGTGCAGCCATTACAGCATCCTTCTCCGCGTTCCAGTCCGAATGATCGGGACATTGAGGAGATACGGCGATGAATGGAAATGCAGGATCATGCTCCGCAATATGGGGAATACCGTGGACCTTTACCAGCTCCACGTTGCTGCCGCGCTCTCCTGAACCATGAAGGAACAGGATTACAGGCCATTTTTGATCAGAATTCTGATCGTATCCTTCCGGAAGATGGAGCAGATAGTCCAGCGTTACCTTCTTTGTGATTTCCTTGTCCAGCTTGCAGGCTTGTTGACTCAATGGGATTCCCCGCTTTCATTATCAAATGTACAAGCGCACCTGACCGGCTGCCCGTCTTTATATTCAATCCATCTTCCACTTATTACGCCAATGGATGGCCCATTTCCTGCTTGGCGGCAGCATTTTATGAACCGGAAGTTCCGAATAACAAAGGCCACCCGAGTGGGTGGCCTTCAGCACTTGCGGCTTATGCTTTTAATTTAAATACACGAACTTCCTTCTCCAAATCATCAGCCATGCTTTGCAGCATTGTAGCAGATCCGGCAATTTCCTGCATGGAAGCCATCTGTTCCTCGGATGAAGCGGCCACGCTTTGGGAATGGCCCGATGCATTTCTGCCGATCCGGGCAAGCTCATCAAGGGAAGCCGCGATCTGCTCACTTCCTGCGGACATCTGCTCGGCTGAGGCGGATACCTCATGTACCTGCTCATTCACATTTTGCAGGGAGACGACAATTTCTCCGAATGCTGCCCCTGCTTTTTGAACCGATTCAGAGCCCTGTGCAACCTGATGCATACTCGCATTCATGGCGGTCGAGGCACGGCTTACGTAAGAGGCGATTTCATTCAACATGCTGGAAATTTGCTCCGATGATTCCCCTGACAGCTCAGCCAGCTTCCGTACTTCCTGGGCTACAACCGCAAATCCTCTGCCATGCTCGCCAACTCTGGCCGCCTCAATAGAAGCATTGAGTGCCAACAGGTTGGTCTGACCGGCGATATTTGAAATGATGGCTACAATTTTCTCGATTTCCTGGGAACGGTTCTCTAATTCCTCCAGAATACCCACGGTATCTGATACCGTCGAATGGATGCTCTCCATTTCCTCTACAGACTGACGCACGACATGATTGCCTGCCTCCGCATTTTTGGCAACCTCCTGAGCATGCTCGGACAGACGCGAGGAATACTCTGCGATCCGCTGTATGCCGACCGTCATCTCCTCCATTGCCACCTGACTTTCAACCGCTGACTGCATTTGTGTCTCTGAGCCCTGGGCAACCTCTTGGATCGAACGGGTAATTTCTTCTGTCGCTCTTGAGGTCTGATCTGCGCTCGCTGCCAGCGCCTTGGAGGATTGCGTCACCTTATCGGAGGTCTGCTGGACATTCTCGATTAAATGACGGATATTGGCAATCATCGTATTGAAATTGGCTGACAAAATACCAACCTCATCCTTACTTTTAACAGGAGCCTCTACGGAAAGATCCCCTTCTGCAACCTTGATACTTAATTTGGACAGCTGGGTAATGGACCGGAGCGTGAACCTTACCATAAATATGGTCAGCAGGATGAACGCGAGTGCAACGATTGAACCGATAATACTCGTTCTAATCGTCACGGCACTCTGCCGGTCTGCAATCATGGAATAATTATAATCGATCCCGAAGATGGCGCTTACCTTTCCGCTGCTGTCCTTCACAGTGCTGATAATGCTGATCCATTGTCCATAATCATCGGAATAGACCTTGGAAGTGGCATAACCTGTTTTTATCATTTCATGTAGAGCATTCTGGAAGGCACCTTTTGCTTCGTATATGCTCCCCGGCTTCAAACCCGAATCATACAGCCCCTGGTTTGCAAGAACCAGCTTCAGCTTCGTACTGTCCCCGCTCTCTTCCATATCCGGCATGTAGATGTAGCTATTAGCGATCATTTGGTTATTTTTCATACTATCCAACTGCTTCTGAACCTGCTGGACCTGCTCATCCTTCATGAGCGCATCGGAACCAAGCAGTGTTTTCGCTTTTTCAATATGCGGAATGTCCTCAACAATAATATTACTGAGCGTCCATTCCATGTTGGAAAGTTCTGTGAAAATCTGGCTTTTCATTTGCGATTGGTTCGTCATCGTCACGATGCTTTCCAATAAGAAAAACAATACCGATAAGACAATGGTTGACTTGAATACCAGACTATTTCTTTTTTTCATGATAACCACCCTATACTTTATAAAGTTCATTGCCGTTATTTCAGGGCGCTTTTTGTGTTCACAAATTTGTGCATTGACAAATCAGCGGTTTCTGATATTCCAGCACTGTTATGAAAGATATATCGACATTTTAGGTCTTTTGTATGAGGGTAATTATTTACAAATTGCGCAAAAAAGGCGAACCCCATGTAAAAAGCACATATCAGGTCCACCCTTTATTAAAAAGTATTATAATAACCCGTCACTCTCAAAACGGAACACCTTCGAAGCGCCATAATGCGGCAAATCCTCATCCGTTTCCTTATAGCAGCTTAATGCATATCTCTCCAGCGTCTTTCTCCAGAACATCTGCGTGCGAGCATTGTCCTCTGTAGGTGTCGTGAACAGCATCCATTTGCCCGGGAACCGGTTAAAAATAGCCGCAGCCGCCTTTTCTCCCACTCCCTTGTTTCGAAAGGGCCTCGCAATAAAAAATTCATTCAGCATGTACTCGCTGTCATCCACCAGATAAGGCGGAGTAGCGACCAGACCAAATCCTGCCGGCAGGCCGTCCACCCGAATCAAGAAAGGAAATAGAATGTTTTCTTTTTGCCACCATATATCGAATAGAGTCTGCTGGTCCTGCAATGTCCGGTAATCGTCAGAATCTTCAAAAACACCAAGCTTATTCGGTAGCATCTTCCGTATTTCAGCCAGATCATATAAATATAATGGATATAGATTATAGATGATGAATTTGTCATCTAATGCGCATAATTCGACGGTTATGTTCATGGTTACTCCCCCTTTATTCTATCCTGATTATAGAAGTATGGGACCCGTGAGGGATATACCTGAAACACTACCTAATCGAACGCTGCACTAGAAAAACCCGCAAGATCTTCAAGATCTGCGGGCGCGGCTTATCCTTTTGAATACACAATTTTCTTGATCGTATCATACGCCAAACCAAACTGGGAAGAGAGCTGCGCGATCGACTGTCCAGCGGCGAATTGCAGGCGGATATCTTCATTTCTGCTCCGCAATGCATCCCGACTGCCGGAGAACTCTCCCCAAGCTTTTCGCGAGCCTTTCATGGTGGGGATATAAATCCAGTCCCCCTGCACATACTGCTGCAGTTCGTTCAACAGCCGCTTTGGAAAAACAGCTTCAGCATTCATATATTTCACTTTGCTCTGCTCCTTAAACGTAGAATGAAAAATTCAAGGCAGCAAAGTCTCTATGATACAACGCGTTCTAACCTTGCATTGCAGGAAGGGGCGATTTGTGAGTTGCTGGGCTCCATACAAGTAACCGCCGCTGTCTGTCATACAGACTTTGCATGGAGCTTCCCCTGAAACTGTTCGCATATTGCATGCTATGATCCCTCCCGCTTCATTAAGATTAACTACAATGTACTATATAAAAGAATTTCCATCCAGCTTCCGGTACCACGGCAACCGGCGGAGCGGAGCGTCGACGTCCAGTGTGCATGGACCTTGAACGATGCTGTCATCATCACCCTTCCATACACCCGGCGGAATGGTGATGCTGCGTTTTACGGCTCCCTTTTGCAGGACTGGCGCGACCAAAATATGCTCACCCAGCATAAATTGATCATTCATATGCTCATAGCCCATATCCGGAAAGGAATAGGCCAGATGCCGCATCATCGGCTCTCCATCCTCCGCGGCCCGTTTGGCAAGATCCAGGATTTCACTTCCTAACCGGCTGTGCAGATTGGCGGCATCAACGCAGCAACGTAGATGCTCTGCATCCAGCACGCGCCACGGTGCTGCCGAGAATTGCATCATCGGGAACAGCGCCGCACATTGTGCCGAACGGACGAACAACTCCTGGTCCAGGGCATCCGAATGCTGCTGAAAATGCATATATTCCCCGCCACCGATCATATCGGGACATGTAAACGGATGTCCGAGCAATCCTTGAGCAAGGGCATCCGGGATTAACGATGACAAGCCGTTGCCGTCCCATGCATGCAGCTTGTCCTTAAGCCGCTGAGCCAGCGCCTGCCCGCCCAGCTTCCAGCAGGCCCGGTACTCATTCAGCGCATAATTCAAGCCGATACGCGCCCAGGCTTCGCATTGTCCATGGGGATTGGAAGGAGCAGCGGTCTGGTCGCCGTCTTGATAAAATTCAATATCCCCGGCATCCAGCTTGAAGCCGTCCACGCCGTATTCCGTCCGAAGGAAATCCAGCTGTTCGCAAAACCATCCGACAGCCCCCGCATGGGTGCCATCCAGCACGGCGCTGTATCCGTTCCACCAGGGACGGATGGCTATTTCCCCATGCTTGTCTTTCAGCAGATATCCCTTGCCGGAAAGCTCGCGAAAGGTTCTGGAATCCGGGCTGACAAACGGGCATACCCACAGCATGGCCTTGAAGCCCATTTCATGCAGCTGATCAACCATGCCCTTCGGATCCGGAAATCTGCCTGAATGAAAACGCCAGGTTCCATACGGCTCATGCCAGTTATCATCAATCATGATTACGCCCGGAGGCATGCCCTGATCCAGAACAGCCTTGGCATAAGACAGCACCTTCTCCGCCGTTGGTTCATACAAAAGCTCGATCCATAGATTATACTGGGGCGCCGTGAACAGCAGCTCATCCGGATAGGCTCCCGATGCCGGAAAGTGACGGCTGGCAGCCTGCCGGAAAGCTTCGCGAAGATTTTCAAAGCCCTCCGCCACTGTAACTTTTGCTTTACCATTTGATATGACCAAATCCTCTGCCGAGAATGAAAAAGCAAACGGTTCTTCGGACCATACATATCTGCCTTTACTGGACAGCAGCAGCGGTGCAGCCTGATTCATGCCCAGCGTCTCGATCAGATCTGCTTCAAAAGCGTCCATTCCGTAGGGCATGCTCATGCCGTCCGCGGCACGGCCACCCCACCAGCGCTCACCCGGCAGCAGCGGGATGACATATTTGTCTTCCATGTTCTCTCTCCTTCACAGGTACGGTTTATGCTAATATTATCCTTTTACAGATCCGGCCGCTATGCCTTTGATAATATATTTCTGCATGATGATATAGAAAATAATACGCCGCCCCCAATGTCGGGAGGCGGCGTATTATTTCAAGTGCATTCTTAACTGTGTTTCTATCTGCAGACAATCCAAATCAGCGGATTATCTGTAGTACCCTGGTTTATTCGCTATAGCTTCAATTCTGCTTCCCTATGTAAGTTCGTATCATAGATCATTATTTCTAAAAAGAAGCATGTGGACCTGGAGGAACCGGCGGTTCGTAAAGCTGATATGTTGTTTGGCTGGAATAGCCCCAGACCATCCACAAAATCATATATACCGGAGCCAAGAAAATCGCGAAGAGAACGTAAGCGCCATTTTTGCCGAATGCATTCAACAGCTTGATCTGCATAATAATCGAGAATACAAGGTTGGCAACGGGCACCAAACCGATTAAGATCCACCATGCGCTCACCTTAATCAGCTTCAATTGCAAAATCGTACTGAGAATCGGAATGAAAGCAAACCAGGCAATATCATCCATGCCCGCTTTTTTCGCGAGCTGAAAGAACGCCCCGCAAGCTACAAAATAAACAGCAATGTATAACAAAATCAAAAATCCTGTCATAAATATCCTCCCTGTACATGGAATTTAAGTTAAAAATGCACTCCTTAACATTCGATATGCTTCCGGGAAATCCTCTTTAATTCGACCCATTTTCGACAAATTAATCCATCTCCAGACCGTTGCTTTTTTCATGCAGTCTCTTATACCTATTGCATCCGGGAATTTTTATGACTGGAAAATGCCTGGAAACAGCAATAACCCCGGCGGCAAAAACCACCGGGGTTGTCCAAAAACGACTTATTTCAATGCCGCTGCAGAAGCTTGCTGGTTGTACCATTTCACGAAGTTGTTGATGACGGAATCCAGGAAGAGTACCGTTGCCTCGTCCTTGATTTTTCCGTTTTCATCCATTTTCTCATGAACGATACCGACATACACTTCATTTCCTGGAAGCAGTGGCGAGTTGATGCCTGGCGAGAACAGGATATCACGCAGATGCTGCTGGGCGCGAACGGAACCCATCAGGCCCATGGAAGCACCCATAATGAAGGAAGGCTTGCCCACCATAACGCGGTCACCGCGGGAAAGCCAGTCAATGACGTTTTTCAGAACGCCAGGGATGGAGTAGTTATACTCTGGCGTCACCCACAACACGGCATCGGCAGCAGCTACTTTTTGACGCAGTTCTTGAACGGCAGCAGGAGGATCGTTTTCGATGTCCTGGTCATAAAAAGGAATATCACGGAGATTTAAAATCTCCACCTCCATTTGCTCCTTGTATTTGTTCTTCACATATGCGGCAAGCTTTACGTTGTAAGAATCTTTGCGGATACTTCCTACCAATGCTACAACTTTCATCTGTCATTCCTCCAATAGTTGTGTTGTTAGTATGCTTCAAAAGCCAGAACAGTTATACCTGCTTCGCATTTTCACGCACTTTGCCAAGCAGCCGCCTGAGCTCTGATGTTTCCTCTTCCGTCAACCCTTTGCTTAAAAGCTCCCGAGTCGTTGTGCTGATCGTGCTAACTGCTTCCCTCAGCTCTTTCCCTTTATCGGTCAGATACACTTCAACTGAACGCCGATCATTCGGACATCCCACCCTCCGGATATATCCTTTGCCTTCAAGGCTGAAAATCATCCGGGTAATACTGGATTTATCTTTCCCGAGCTGCTCAGCAATACAGTTCTGTGACATTCCTTCCCCATCCAGAAGCAAAGCCAGGATCAAATGCTGCTCTGGAGCCAATTGATAAGGAGCCAGCTGCTTTTTTAAATACTGCGTGATCTCCAGATCAACGGTATGAATCAGGACCCCAATGTTGTCGAATACTCTAGATCCCACCAGATCACCTCGTTAGTTGATATAGCAACCGTTGACTAGTCAATTATCATATGAAGGGATGGTTTTGTCAAACCCCTCTAAAAAAAATCAGGGACTAATCCTTCGGTTGCCATGATAAAATGCCGTAAAGAAGCAGGACCTGCCTTCGTCCGGACCTGCTGTTTATCATGAAGCTCAGGAGTTCTGAACGTATTCACCCCATCGCCGCCATAGGTTACTCCAATGAGTCCATACAGATCTTCATATTGTTCCACGCGAAGCTCTTGCCCATGACAAAACACCCATCCGGGCGGAGCAGTGTCTCCGGCGAACTTTCGGATTTCTCCCAAATACTTTTCACTCATCGTACTGCTCCTCCCATGTCATGAAGCGTTCAAAAGAGAATTTCCGCTGCGAAATATAAACTTTGACTTCATTTTACAGTTGTGTTCTGAACAAATTCTGAACACCTCCACCTCCTGCCGAACGCTTATTACATAAATAAAACCGACGCTCTCCCGCAATAGCCGTTAAATTAAAAAATCCTCTTACCAAATCGTTAGGAGATTTTTCTTTCTCGCTATTTTATCTGCCCGATCGACAAACTCACTTTATAATTACCATAGCTTAAAATATCATCAAGAAGCTCATTAAGCTCCTGAGGCGAACCTACCCGGACCCGCATCCAGTAACAGCCCTCCCCGCTCACCCGGTGCATCTCAACTACCTGTTCATGCACCTGTACAAAGGATTGAAAACGCTGATGAGCCGTATTGGATTTTAGAAATACCGTTACAAACGCGTGCATCGACAGTCCGATTTTTTCCGGATTCCAGCGCAGCGTATATCCTTCAATCACACCCGCATCCTGCAGCTTGCGCACACGCACCCCCACCGCCTGCCCGGTTAAGTGAACAAGCTCGCCAATATCCTTGTAGGAACGGGTAGAATCCTCAATCAAATGATGCAGAATTTGCAAATCCACTTCATCCAGCGTATATTGATTCACTATTTTCAAAATTCCTTTCACCGTGAAAATGGCAGCCGTGGTTTCCTTTCACTGCGTTATATGCTCCCGCTCCAGCTGCATCTATAATGATAACAGATCCACAACATTAAAAATAAGAGGTGTTTTATATATGAAAATCCAGCTCATCCGCAACGCTTCACTATGGCTCGAATATGCGGGTTCTACCTTTCTGATTGATCCGATGTTCAGTGCCCAAGGAGCAAATCCTCCAGTCTTCAATACGGAAAACGACAGACGTAATCCGCTTGTGCCTCTCCCATTTCCCACCGAAAACTGGGTCAACCCGGATGCCATACTGTTAACTCACCTGCACCCCGATCATTGGGATCAGGCGGCAATAGAAACTTTGGATAAATCACTTCCAATTTTATGCCAGCCGGGTGATGACGCAGCGGTTCGCGCAGGAGGTTTTACGGACGTAACCGAACTGAATGAAAGCATTACTTTCAAAGATACAACCCTCTTCCGCACGACCGGCCAGCACGGCGTAGGTGAAATCGGTAAACTCATGGGTCAGGTGTCCGGTTATGTTTTCAAAGCTGAAGGAGAGCCCACTCTATATATTGCTGGGGACACAATTTGGTGCGATGATGTAAAACAGGCCCTGGATGAGCATAGACCGGACTTCACGTTGGCTAACGCGGGCGGAGCCAGATTTCGGGAGGGGGGTCCTATCATTATGAATGAAGAAGATGTGGTCAGCTTGTGCCGGTACGCTCCCTATACGAAGGTCGCTGCAATTCATATGGAATCCATTAATCACTGCTTCACCACAAGATCAGACCTTAATGACCGCTTACACGCTGAGCAACTGAACGACCGGGTCCAGGTCCCTCTAGATGGTGAATGGTTTTAAACAGAAATTCTGAGAGTCATTTTGTCAACATGATTAATAGATAATGTCGTTAAGAGCATGGCAGCTGAAATGCTGCGAGAGCTCCTTGATGTGAATCTGTATACTTTTGCAGGCTTAATTGGCTTCATTGTCCACTTCTAGTCTGCATCGGTTTTCTTATATGTCACCGAATATTTGCTTCAAATGATGCTCCAGGTGATCAACATAGTCATCAAACATCCAACCCATCGTAACGATTTGTGCCTCGCTTAAAGGGTACTCCTTCTGCAAATTGTTCTCCGGAGTTCTCTCGATCACCGCGGCCACCTGTTTGTTCAGGCTCAACCATAAACTCAGGACTTGATCGAAAGGAAGATCTTGATATCCCATGAGCTTTACCCATTGCTCCTGATCGTATCTAATCACCGTTTGCGGCTGTTCCTCATATTGTGCACGGATGAACCTTTGCAGATTGTTTTGAGCAGAGTCGCAGAGATGCCCTAGTATTTCCTTTTTGGACCATTTATGAGGCTGAGGCCGTATGGACAACTCCGGCTCCGGCAAGACACCAAACTTCGCGGGAACCTCCGCGATCCAATGGTTCAGGCGTTCTATAACTTTCATCGGTTTCCCCCTCCTGACGGCTATTCTGCCTGCATCTCATGTAACCCTATTTTACCTCGGCTTCGGGGCATCGGTAACCCGCCTTCACAAAAGAAAAAGCCTGCCTCCGTGTCCCGGGCAGCAAGCCATTTTTTTGAAAATCCAACAAATCACCTGTAGAATCTGTTCATCACTTCTATTTTCATTATTGATTGATCAATTACAAATTTATATCATTCAGATACCTTCTTTTTAAGCTTTGCTTGCCATATCCGCAATCTGTTCCAGCCATGCAGCTCTTGTGGACTCGTCGGAGTTGGGTACGGATTCAAGGAATAGATGATACATTACGTCCAGTCCGCAGTATTCAAAGATTCCCTTGTCTGATGTCAAACGTAGCGCTTGATCCATTCCATTCGCTGCATACTGGGCATGCGACTTGCCCTGCGTGTTGATAATGACAGCCTTTTTCCCTTTTAACAATCCCATTTGAACGCCATTTACATATCTGTAAGCGAATCCGTAGGAAAATACACGCTCAATGTACCCCTTCATAATGGCCGGCAGTCCGGTCCACCAAATGGGAT
Source organism: Paenibacillus sp. J23TS9 (assembly GCF_018403225.1). Lineage (NCBI taxonomy): Bacteria > Bacillati > Bacillota > Bacilli > Caryophanales > Paenibacillaceae > Paenibacillus > Paenibacillus sp. J23TS9. Next base: position 98,471 of record NZ_BOSG01000007.1, read on the forward strand.
AAATAAAGGTGATGACATCAGCCCATTTCAGATATTCCTGCTCTTGAACAACGTCTTCGCCTATCCCTCCAAGGATTTCGCTGCTGCTTATGACAGGCTGAAATTCCATCGCGTACAGGTCCCGTACGATAACGTTATATCCCTTTTGTTGAAGACCTTCTACGGCTGTTTCCAAAATAGCATGGTTAAAGCTCTCTTTTCTCGGGTGGGCATAAATAATAAGATGATTCATTCGGTTTGCTCCTCTCGAATTTTGGTTTCTTGAATTACTATTAGCCCTTGCATTAAATTTAGTGAGTGATTGATCAATTACAATATGAGAAAAAAATTTCTCTATCTCTTTACCATCAGCCCTGGCATATCCATCGCCATCGATACGTTACACAGCATGCCTCTGGCCAAAAAGTCTGATGTCTTCTCTTCCACGTCTGGAATGCCCGCTTTCTGAAAAGCATTTTCCACCAATTCCTTTACTTGGCCCATGCCTTTTTTCATCGCATCACGGATCGGCGTCTCCTGGATTGTCTGTGCCTGCATTTGAAGCAAGATTTCATTGCGATGCATGTTCATGATCTCCTCATAGGCACGAATGAAGCCGATTTCCAATTGCTCAGATGTTGACGTCTCAATGACTCGTTTAAAAGCCTCCAAGATTCGCAGCCACGATACTTCCAATGCTTCGACGAGCAGAGATTCCTTCGTAAAGAAACGGTAGACATAGGGCTGTGAGATGGAAGCACGCTCCGCGACTTGTGCTGTTGTTGCACGATAGTAGCCAATTTCCGCAAATATTTCAATAGCTGCAGATACGATATCGGTACGGCGGTTCGCAGATGCTGTATTTCCTTTCGCCATATCCATTCATTCCCTTCGTTTTAATATTGATTGATCAATCACTAACCATGATCACATTCTATTCCATCTTTTTCTAAAGTGCAAATCATTTTTCGAAAGAATTCACGATTTCGCTTTTTTAACATCGGCCTCCGAAAAGTACTGACATCATACGTTCAATCTATCAAAGGGATTCCTTTCATAATATTTCAAAAAAAGAGCCTGCCTCAGTTACCTGAGTGCAAGCTCTTTTGTGAATTTTATCGAACTTAAACCATATATGGGTAGTAAGTAATTGTTGGGTCAAAATCATCATTGTCATACTCTTTGCCGCCCCAGGCGATCACAACGATTTTGTCACGGTCCATATCTTCTTCGAGACGTTCCGCATCATTATCGGAGATCCCCATGGATTTCATCTTCGCGCGAAGCTCATCCCCGCGGGAACGGAAGATGTTGGCGATCGCCGTACCCATGCCCTCTTCATCCATGCCGATTTGCTCGGTGCCCGTTTGGTCAGCAACACGATCGGTTCTGTCTTTGTCATGAGCCAGGACATAAATACGATCCGTACTATATCCCTCTATCACAAATTTATCTACCTGAGCGTGAACATCACCTGCTGTATTTACGGTTTGAACCTTCGTCATATTCGTCATATTGGTTTCCATGATGGATTCCTCCTCTATTAATAATCATCTGCAGCGTCTGCTACAACGTTTATAACCGCAATGCGGGAGGGTGAACCTTGGAAATATTTTATGAGGCCGTATGAACTTCGTTTGCAACAAAAAAACACAGGCTCCCTCGCCTGTGCTTCGTTCGCAGTGCTGCGGCTATTTCCGGGATTTATTCCTTCCGCCGATCAAAACCTCGACATCCAGCCTGCCCAGCACATCAATCCATTCCTGGGAACATCCGGGGTCTGTAACGATCATGGATATGTGCTCGATGGGGGCAATTTGCGCAAAAGTGGTAACCCCAAATTTGGAATGATCCGCCACCAAAATAGACTCTTCGGTACGCTGCATCATTTTACGCGACAGCAAAGCTTCCTCCAGATTGTACTCGGTAATGCCATCCGCAAGTGAGATCCCCCCTGCAGAGATAAATGCTTTGTTGACCTTAAACTGATCCAGCAGCTGATGGGCAATGGCTCCTGCCGCTGCCTGGAAGCTCATATTAACCTCACCGCCGGCGAAGATCACTTTCCCCTGAAATCCTTCCAGCGCACAGGCCAAAATAGGGACGGAACTTGTTATGACAGTAACATCGGCACGGCCCATCAGTTCGCGCATGATTTCCAGTGTTGTCGTTCCATTATCCAGAAGCACGGTTTCCCCTTCTCCAACCAGAGCGGCTGCAGCTTTACCGATTGCCTGCTTTTCACTCTGATGCATCTGGGATCTCTTGATAAACGTCGGCTCAATCCGCTCGGAACGGGTTTGAACCGCTCCCCCGTATACTTTCCTTAGTCTGCCTTCCTTCTCCAGCCGGTCCAAGTCACGGCGTATCGTCTCTGTCGAGACATTGAACATCCCTGCCAGGGCATGCACCTGCACTTTTCCTTCCATGCTCAACTGGGCAAGAATGGTTTGCCGGCGCTCCTCATAGGTTAAGGACATACGAACATTCCTCCTGTTATTGACCTTTCCTATATCATTCAATGTGTTTTGTTGTTGTTTTCATTCAGTGTATTAGTTCTATACGATCCTTGTCAAACCTAGGAGGACCTTATTAGAGGAGTCTTTCCATTCCAGTATTAGCTTGTGTTAACAATATGTAAAAAAAGGATTGACAACATTTTACCTAGAGCATACAATCAACACGAAAAACAACATAAATTAACATGAATCAACATTATAATAAGCATCATTTTACAAGGGGGAAATAAAATGAGCCGCCAATTATCTTTTCGGCAGGACGGAACTTTTACAATCGTTCAATTCACGGATCTGCATTGGAAAAATGGAGAACCCGAAGATCAGCGCACCCGCGCCCTGATGGAAATGACGCTGGATGCGGAACAACCGGATATGGTTGTCTTTACTGGTGATGTCATCTATACCGGCCACGTATCACCCGGCCACACCGAATGTGATCATCCGGCTCAGGCTTTCCGGGATGCTGTCAGCGCTGCTGAGGAACGGGGAATTCCATGGGCTGTCGTCTTCGGCAATCATGACACGGAAAATCGTATCACCCGGGAAGAGCTTATGCAGGTTGTACTGAACCACAAGCATACCGTAGCTGAGTCCGGTCCAAAAGAGATTACCGGCGAAGGCAACTATTCCGTCGAGCTGATGGATGCTGGAGGAAAACCAGCGGCTAATTTATATTTCCTGGATTCCGGCAACCTCTCTCCTCTGGAACATGTTCCCTTCTATAACTGGGTAAGACGGGATCAGATCGACTGGCTGGTCAATGAATCGGCGCGGCTGAATCCAGTGAACCAGGCCAACAAGCTGCCTGCACTCGCTTTCTTCCATATACCGGTACCCGAATACCAGGAAGTTTGGGATAAAGAAACCTGTTACGGAAACAAATATGAGCCTGTGTGCTCTGCTCCCGTCAACTCGGGACTCTTCACGGCCCTGCTCGAAATGGGCGACGTTGTCGGTACCTTTTGCGGGCATGACCATGTCAATGATTACTACGGCGATCTGCACGGCATCCGACTTTGCTATGGACGCTCAAGCGGTTATAACACCTATGGCAGGGAAGGATTCAAGCGGGGTGCCCGCGTTATTCGCCTGACGGCTGGAGAGGCCGGATTTGCCACTTGGCTTCGCCTTGAAGACGGCTCGGTTGTCAGCGAACAGCCTGTTCATCATCCTGGCGACGACGAAAATTAACAACTAAGGGGCCATTTCATCTATGTTATTGCCAATTTTACTCGTACTCGCATCCGGTATGGCTCATGCTGTCTGGAGTATGTTTACCAAGCGGAGTCTGAACAAAGGCGTATTTCTATGGTCGATCATGATGATCCCTGCCGTGATCCTGCTGCCTGTCTTGATTATGGAACTGTGGAAGAATCCGCTAACCTGGGGTGCGTATGGATTACTGCTGCTTTCGGTCGCTCTTCAGGGTCTGTACTCCTGGCTGCTGTCCAAAACCTATGAGCTTGGCGATTTGTCGCAGATCTATCCGATTATGCGGGGAACCAGCACACTGCTGGTCCCGATCATCGGGGTATTATTTCTCAAAGAATCATTGTCCATGTTCGGATGGATCGGAATTATCTTAATGCTCGGGGGCTTCTTCCTGCTCAGCGGATTCGGCCCGGGCCGCAAAAAAGCAAATACGCAGCCGCAAAGCTTGAAGCCTTTTGCATTAGCGCTTTGTGTTGGCCTGTGTACCACCAGCTATGTATTCGTGGATAAACTCAATCTCGATCATGTCTCTCCGGTAGCCTTGCTCGAAGTGACCAACATCGGCTTTGTGGCAGGCTTGACCCCGCTCGTGCTGGCCTCTCGCCAGTTGAAGCAGGAGTGGCGCAAGAATCGTTCTACCATTCTGTTGGGAGCAATCCTGAATCCGGGTTCATATCTGCTCTTCCTTTTCGCGATGCAGCAGGCACCTATGGCCCACATCAGTCCACTGCGTGAAATTGGTACGGTTTTCGCCACTTTCCTTGGAATTCTGCTACTGAAGGAACAGCAGGGTCTGAAGCGGATCACGACTTCCATTATTGTGTTCTGTGGGATTTTGTTGATCGGGATGTGGGGATGATTAAACGATGAAAAAGTCCATCAGATGATGGACTTTTTTTGAGTCTGAAATGCACACTGGGATCATGATTATCTAATGAATTAATGATGCTCTCAAGTTATTAACGCCATTTTCCAGATAACCTTTTAAACAAGTCAACACATATACCCAGCCTTCTTTTTGTCCTATCATTTTATTTACGATTTCGGGGTCATCTTCTTTCAAACCCGATTCGTTTACTTCAATCATTGTACTCGTATCATCCAGTTCATGAAGTGTAATGGTAACAACCGTTTCTTCGCCAACTCCTCCCCACGAGAACCTGATTTTCTGATTTCCCTCGACTTCCAATACATGTATAACCACTTCTGCATTGTACTCATCATATCTCCATGTAATCGTCTTGCCCTGCTCCACTCTTCCAGTTCCCGATGAAAACCAATAATTAGACATTTTTTCTGGGTCTGCTATGGCTTCAAACACTTCATCAGCCGGCTTGAGTATTTTAAATTTCGTAGTTACCTGCGTATCCATGCACCATCCACTCTCTTTCCGTATATTGAACAAGCAATAGATCTTTTTATAACTGATCTGAGCTTATCATAAGTGACATGATATATAGTATCTCCAATTGAAACTCGCAATACCTTATCCCGCGTTTAAGCTATGACTTGTTCTATGCCCCTGCTAAAGCCCGGTTTGTGGGTATAAGGTATGATGGAGGAATCTGGAAACTTCTTATACAATATAGGGTATTATCCCGGTGTCTATAGATGACAAGCAACTGTAGAATCGTACTGTTACGCCGAACACCTATGTTTTCATAGTCTTATAGTTACTTTTAATTGTATGAAATGAAGGAGGATTATCGTGAGCCGAAGTGAACAAAGTCGTAATAAACTTGAACAAGTGATCCTTGAACATCAATTCGAGCATGCCTCAGCGTATCTGTTGGAAAACACTCGGCATGGCATCCGGTGCACTAAAGCCGGAGTGGCAAACTATGATATCCCTTGTGTCTCCAGAATCGGTGGAGATCCGGATCTTCCTCCTCAGGCGGAGTGGCCAGCGACGACTGACGGTACGCCTATGACTTTTTTAGTTCAATTGAATCTAAAAGATGTGGCGAGCCACGACGAATCATCGCTGCTTCCCACTGGCGGCATGCTTTATTTTTTTGTCGGAATCGATGAGCCGGCCTACCATATCCAGCATCGCGTATTATTTTTGCCGGATGATCAGCTGGCTTCCGCTGAGCGCCGCTTGTCTCCTGAGGTCACTGCTTTGAAAGAACGATTTTGCGGATATCAGCTGGAAGCCCGTACATCACTTGAGCCTCCGAATTACGCCTATGTGGACTATGAACAGATCGAGAATGAGTCGGTTGGTTATGAAGAATATGAAGATTTGACCTTTTCGCTAAGTAACACGCAACGTGATGATGCTGCCCTGCTTTTTGGCTATCCTACAGGCCAGCACGATGACAGTGAATACGAAGCCGCCTTAATGATTTTGACAGGTCAAAACTACAGCTACAGCACCACAAAGGCGTTAGAGCAGCTAACCGCTCATTTTGCAGGAGATGAAGAAAAAGCTAAGCAAGAGATCCAGGATACTCTGATGCTCCTTGAAATTGAATCTGACGATGATGTTGGATTTTGCTGTGGGATGCCGGCGTACTGCATTTCTTTATTCGCAAGGAAGATTTGCTGGCAGGGCGTTTTGACCGTACATATTGTTCGCTGTATTCAAGCTGAAGGATCAGAGACGGTGACCGATTCGATATATTCATGAACTGTTAAAAGGAGACGAGACGGACTATGAACGAAGTGCTTGAGGAAGAAAAGGACTTTGGATTTGCGCGGGTCTATGCAGTTGAATTGAAGTACCGTCAGCAGCCCCATCTGGATCGAAATGCGCTTTATGAAAAAATGGAGCGTTATACAGGAAAAGTAGCACCACCTGATCAACAGAAAACAGAGGAAGCAGCGCTTGCCGTGTGGGAAGCGGATGAGCAAGCCGATAAGGATATGCTGCACTTTTTCCATTTGAATTACATGGTTTCCTATTCGGAAGGAGAAATGCCCGCCCAAACCAGCTTGATGGATATGGAGCATCGTCCGGCTTCGGACTACGTGACGGCCATTCAGCAATCCTGGCATTGGCAGGAAGCCGCTCAGACACTTGAAGAATGCAATCATTCGCTCCTTTTAATAGATATGATGGCATCCGGACTTGATCCTCAATCAAGGTTACAGCTGTTCTCCGGTGCACTTCGGGCCATACTGGAGACGGCTCCTTGCGACGCAATCTATTTTCGGGAGAGTGACAAGCTGGTGGAGCCCGGTGCGTACCTCACTGCAATTGAAGAAGATGCCATTCTATATGGTGCAATGAATATACGTTTCTATAATGTCGAAGGAACTGATAGCGGACGGGCTGAGGGCTTGATGGATTCCATCGGGCTTGCCGCGCTTGGCATTCCGGATGTCCAGTGCCATTTCTATGATCTTGAGCCTGGTGAGGTTGCGGGACATTTGACGAATATCGGATATTATCTATTTAAGCAAGGTGATGTGATTGCTGACGGGGAGACGATCGGCTTCACTGAGGATATGCGCTGGCGCTGTGAGCACCAATATGCACTTGCCGCACCACACCGTGTTGTGATCGACATTGATCCGGGAGAGGATCATTATGCGGGGAGACAGGAATCTAACAGATAGAACGTTACTGCTATTTTAAATAGCTATTTTAGATAACATCCATTTCTAGTGAATGCTTCGAAACCTGATCCATGGATCAGGTTTCTTTTTTTAATTACTTTTGCTTCCTCGGCGCGACCTTGAACCGGAGCCTCATAACTGCTCTGCCTGAACGTAATGCAGCCGGTGCCAAAGGTCTCTTTAGCCCGCTTCAACGGAATATTATTGATTGGAATTTGGGGATAATGTTTACATACTCTTTGAGCCAGCTTGGCTATCTTAACTTCACTTGCTTCAGACATTTGATATTTTCGATTTTGCCGTAAAGGAGAGAAAACAATGAATTTCAAACATATTACCGTTGCAGGAAGCGGCGTTTTAGGAAGCCAAATTGCATTCCAAACGGCTTTTCACGGATACCAGGTTTGTGTTTACGATATTAACGATCAAGCACTCGAAAAGGCAAAAGAACGTCTTGCCGGCCTGCAAAAGGTATATACAGATTTCTTCAAAGATGAGGCTAAAGCAGAGGCCGCATCCCGGCGCTTCACTTTTAGTTCTGAATTGGCTGAAGCTGTAAAGGATGCAGATTTAATCATTGAAGCGATTCCAGAAGTTGTTGACATTAAGACGAATTTTTATAAGCAGCTCTCTCCCCTGGCTCCCGCAAAAACAATCCTCGTGACCAACTCCTCTACGATGGTGCCTAGTCAATTTGCGGAGTACACCGGGAGACCCGAGAAATTTCTAGCGCTTCATTTTGCCAATGAGGTATGGAAGAATAATACCGCCGAAATCATGGGACATGCTGGGACTGATCGGAACGTAGAACAGAAAATTATTGATTTTTCGGCATCCATCGGCATGGTTCCCCTCCATATTAAGAAAGAACAACCTGGTTATATTTTGAACTCCTTACTGGTACCATTTCTCGATGCTGCTGAGATGTTATGGATTAACGATATTGCAAATCCTGAAACCATTGATAAGACTTGGATGATTGCAACGGGCGCACCAACTGGGCCCTTCGCTATTTTGGATGTTGTCGGCATACAAACCGCCTATAATATTGCCCTCGGCAAAGCCCAGGCAGACCCTTCACCTGATAATAAGTTCCGGAAGATGGCTGATATCTTAAAAACCGAGTTCCTCGACAAAGGCAAAACAGGCCAAGGCTCTGGTGAAGGCTTCTATAAATATCCGAATCCATCGTATGCAGATCCGAATTTCTTAAAAGCATAATAAGTTATGAAAAAGGAGGAGGCTCGGTATGAGGCCCCTCCTTTTTTATTCATTGTTCACTCGACAACGGGATGATTATATAGATTTAAACCCATTTTTTTTTCGCTTTCCACGCGACGAGCAGAGCCAAAATCAACAAAATAAAATTCTACCCACGGGAATGAAAAATTCCATGTCGCAGGGTATATCAAATACGGATGTCATCCCTTGCGGTTTCTTTTATAAGATTCGCTTCTGCTGCCCGAAGTAGAGTATAGTAGGAGTAGTTGAGAATATATTCCAGGAGGCGACAGCCATGTCACAGGAGATTTGGATTAACCTGCCGGTCAAAGATGTTGAGAGGTCAACTGCCTTTTTCAATGAGATTGGATTCCATGCGGTGAGCGTTGGTAACGAGAGAGCCCAGCTTGTCATAGGCCAAACAACGATTCTGCTGTTCCCGGATGCGGCGTTTGAGAAATTTACAGGTTCAAAAACCGCAGATACTTCCCATAGCGCGGAAGTGATATTTTCCATTGGCGCCGAAAGCAGAGAAGAAGTAGATGCATTTATTCAAAAAGTAGAGTTTGCCGGAGGAAGCATTTTTGGCAAGCCGAGTGAAACTGACGGCTGGATGTACGGTGCAGGATTTGCCGATCTGGACGGTCACCGCTGGAACCTGCTGTATATGGATGAGAGCAAAATGCCGAAACGCTAATTTTGATAATCCTATATCTTTTTACGGGGTTTAACAGCCGATACGATAATAATAAACTGCACTAATATCATGAACCAAATCTTTGATAAACGTCTTTGATTCGTCCTTTGGCTAACCCCCCATAAGTTTATTGTGGCCTCCCAAGGATTATTTGTTATAATACTTATAGCTTAAAGGAGGTGCTTTTTTGATCACCCATTTCATGCGTTTAAGGTAATGTGAGGTACAGTACATGTTGACTCATCCATTTTTTTGAAGAATGGACTGGGTTTATTTGTAATGTGCCTTTTTCATTTTACCTAAACAAATGAATGAGGTGTTTTTTGTGTTGTCCAAAAAAAAGAAGTGGTCTAACATCACCGGGAATAAATCCCGTACTCATACAAACGGCAACGGCCGTAATTTCTCTGGTCAGCATTTATTGCATAACAAACGCGTGGTGCATGACTTGATAACAACCGCAAAGATTACAAAAAACGATGTAGTCATTGATATAGGTGCTGGCTTAGGTGCCATTACACTGCCCTTGGCTGAGAAGGCAAAGAAGGTCATTGCCTTTGAGAATGATATTAGTTTTCTTCGGAAATTGCATGATAAGGTTGAGGGCATATCAAATATTAGAACCATCCACAGAGATTTTCTACAAGGATATCTTCCGCGAGAACCCTTCTGTGTAGTAGCAAATATTCCATTTTCTATCACTACACCAATTTTGAGAAAACTTTTAGACCCGGCAATACCGCTGCAACGAGCGGCTATCATTATTGAAAAAGGAGCTGCTAATCGTTTTACTGCCTCATTAATGAAAAATCCCGAAATACTAAAATGGAGAATGTGGTATGACATTGAGATGGTCCAGGTGCTAGCTCCAACTTATTTTTCGCCCCCTCCAAAGGTTGAATGCAGCATATTGTCTATTCAGAGAAAGGCAAATCCTGATATCCCAAGCCGCTATGAATCTGTATTTATGGGTCTTGCTGAACATGGGTTAAGAAATCCGAAATTGTCATTTAGCGATGCGCTAAGGGAAGTATTTACTTCCCCTCAGTTGAAACATTTAGTTGTGAGCTTGGGGATTGCCAGAGATACTCCTATGTGTTCATTAAATGAACTTCAGTGGGCAGGAATATTCCAAACAATGGTTAAACATGTTGCCCCGCTGCACTGGCCGAAAAAATCACGAATCAAAAAAAGGCAGCGGTATTAAGTCTAATAGTTCTTATTGGAAAGAAAGGGTTATAATCGGCACAATATTTCTTTTTTGGTGAATCGATAGGCCTAGAGTAGGGTAAACACGTAACCTAAACCGTCCATATCGTATTTTCGTTAAAATGATGTCTGGACCCCATGCCCATCTAGCTAAGAACCATGGTTTGATCTAATGACTCCAGAAGATTTACGTGCGGTGACACCCTTGATCTATACTCACGTTAATCCATATGGCACATTCCGATTGGATATGAAGGAAAGACTTCCATTGGAAGGTGAACTTGCATGATTGAAAACCGCGTATCCGCAAAAAGAAAAGTCAGGGAACTGGCGAAATATCTTCGCGCAGAACGACCGGACTATGCTTACTTAAAAAGTTTGTTTCAACATTTAAGAAGTGAGCTTGAAATTGAGGTTCCAAAATCATTATAGAAGCTGCCTTACGTGCCGACAGAAGAAGAATTAAAAAGATACTATGAAGTGGTTTGGAGAGCCAAGAATTTTCAAGACATGATGATTATGATAACCCTCATGTATACAGGTGTCCGGGTCAGTGAGTTAATCAGCATTAAGCTGGCGGACATCGATGAAAAAGAAGCAAGCGGCCTGTTTGTTTGTGTCCTCATGGAAAAAAAAGTACACTGACGAGGAATCCGTAAGATTTTGGCCAAATATTCAGGGGAGGCCAAGTTATCTCAAAACCTGTCTCATCATAATACGGTAACGCCGGTCTCCTTCTGAAGGTCACCGGCGTTTTATAATCTCATCTCTACATTCAAATCCAAACTTTGCTTGGAAGGGAAAATTCGTGGGTTAAAATATTGGGAAACCCAATACCGAGCACTTAGATAGCTCTTATCTTAGGCTGGGTCGTGCGTTGTCTGCTATTCCTACAATGATTATATATCTGACAACCGAGTGTCGACAATGTCGACACGATGCGTGAATATGGTGTTAGATGATGTTACAGCCTTCACAGTTATACATACAAGCTTCTTTTCTTTAGCTCTACTATGATTAATTCCGCCAATAGTTCAGGTGACTTAATTCCATTAACGATTAAATCACAATCAGACTTCACTCTGGTATTGATCGCATGATAAAGATCCCTTACAACGAATAAATACTGAGATAAATATTCCTCCATCTGCTTTAGCGGCTCGTCAGCTTTACTACCCGATCTCTGAATACCTTCTAATGTTCTTAATATTCTTCGAGCTAATGCTACTTCTAGTGGAATATCAATACACACTGCAAAATCAATAAGTTCGCCGATCCCTTCTCGACCTCTACCAAAAGGCTCTTCAACGATTATATATTTATCGGGCTTTAGTTCTTGTTTATTATGTGGGAGTACGATTGTTCCTCCATTGGCTAAATTAGATAAGTCCTTTAAAAAATCAGGGTTTAATACTTGTTTGGGATCAGCCCCTTCTTTCAGCCATGCAGAGAAATCTTCCGGATAAGTATTTGATAAAACATAATCATCGAAATGAAACGAAACGGCTTCATCAAGCTTTTTCTTTAGCTCATTAACTAATGTACTTTTCCCAGAGCCTGAGGGGCCGCTGATAGAAATAATAAATGATGAATTATTCATTTTTCTTTATTCCTCTCATATTTATTTTACTTTGCGGCAATTTCAGCTAACGTTGTTGTGTTCCCGACGCCTCACCGTCCTAAGATTCCGTAGGAGCCTGGTCCGCTTGTGGACTTGGGAGGTGCAGGTGTGTCTGCTGAATCATCTTTCTCAAAATTCCTCTTGCAGACCAAGGGGCGTATGCCCCTCAGTGGAAACACCGTGTTATGTGAAGGACCTGCCTTCTTCGAACTTACTTCCAAAATTCTCTTATAATAGATCTAGCCAGTTTGATTTCTTGTTTACTTTATTTATACTGTTCTTCAACCAATTTCTTTCATCCGGTCTTATATAGTTTAAATAGTTGAGAAAGTCTTGTTCATCGTGTGGTCTAGGATTCGTGCTCTTAAAGAGTAACTACCATTCAAGGGCTACATAGGGGAAATAGTCAGGATTTTTTCTGATAAATCTTTCTAGTTCCATTGTTATAGAGCGATCTTTCCTAAAGACTACTTTTTCATTAATGGTTTCTGTCAATAATATCTCTATAAAATCATGCTCTCTAAACAAATGCAAACAATAACGTGGAATAAAAGTATCTTCTATAGAAGAGCAAGTTTCCAGTCGAGCTTCTCCGGGAATCGCCACCTTAATATCCCACTGTTTGAAGTAATCTAATGCTTCTTGAGTATGCTCACGAAATATTACTATATCAATATCCCCATGCTCCCTCGTCTGTCTACCAATTGCCAAATCGATTGACCAACCGCCAGCAATAAACCAGGGAAAATTAAATGATTTCATTTCATTCATAATAAAGTTTAACTGGCTAGAATTTATTCGACTCATAAATCTCCTTTAGATGGCTTTATAGGTTTTTATAAGATTGCAGGTCTTTCACATAACGTTAATGTGTTCACGAACCCGAGAACCTTAAGTCCGAAGGAGCCGACCGCGGCGAGATTAGGTTAGTAGGGTTGTCCGCCTGCACTCGCTTCCTTGAAAACCCTCGGGCGAACCGAGCAGCCTCCAGGATGCTGTGATGCGTGAATACTTTATTATGTGACGATCTACTCTTCTTCGAAATACTTGTTATGTCTTCTGAAATTTCGCCCTTTTTAGCGCCTCTTGATATAACTCGTAATTATCTTTTATCCAAGGAACATTTAATACCTGTTCAGGTTTTAATAGTCCTCGTCCGCGAATCTCGTCATTCGGTTGAATATCATCTAAATGAATGATATTAGACCAGAAGAATGCCATATAGTTCTTAGGAAAAGGGTATTTGTAGTTCTCTGGTTTTTCTCCGAACATTTCAATTTCCACAAAACCCAAAAGCTTAGGGTCAAGTATCTTTGCTCCTGTCTCTTCGTATAGTTCTCTTATTACTGCTTCTTCTGCAGATTCTTCTCGTTCAATGTGTCCACCCGGTATATCCCAACCTCTAGCATGCAAATCAGTTAAAATAATTTCGTCATTTAAAAATGCTAGAACGAATGAACAGGTTATCAAATGCCTATCAGGCATAACGTCGGATATAACTGTTGAGATCTGGTTAGGTTCTGGAAGCCAATCAATGTCTTTATCTATTTGAATTATGCGCATTCAATAGCTCCTTCTTTTATATATAGTAGATTGTCGTATAACGTTGTTGTATTCCCGACGCCCCACCACCTTAAAGGAGCTCGCAACCATAGGCGAAGTCGGTTCCCGACTGGGCGCTACCGCGCTTAGGTGGTGCGGGTGTGTTGCCTGAATCCATTTCCCCGAAATGCCTCTGGCAACCAAGGCCCCTTTTGGGCGGTGTTATATGTTGTAGCCGCCTTCTTCGATTTCGCATAATTTATTTATGTTGTCATATTTACATTTAACTCTTGGTTGTCTATTTAGCATTTCCCTTTTTATAAATGCATTAATAAATGGATTATATCTATTCCAGTTAAAAAGAACTGCATATCCGCATTGATATTTGAACAAGGTTTATTCTTATTTCTGATCTGCTATTCCAACTTCGACTATCCCATTCGACACCACTTAAATCATCACCGCCATACAAGATAATACCTAATTTTACATTTCTAAATTGTGAAACAGCCATAAATGCTGCTGCTTCCATTTCTACAGTTACACACCCTTCTGCTTTCCGCAACTCAACCTTTTCTTTAGTCTCTCTATAAAATGAATCTGTCGTCCAAGTTTTTGCCTTTATATACCTGATGTTATGTATATTAAAATCTTCCTCTATGATTTTTAATACCTCTAGATTACATTCAATTTCTCTTGATGGCTTAATGTAATGGTATGATACTCCTTCATCTCTCACTGCAGAAACTGGTACTAATACATGTCCAACAGCAATGTCTTTTTTTAATACACCTGCACCACCACAAACTATAAATTTCTGAAAACCATAGGCTATCAGTTCTTCTAAGAATCCTGCTGAACCTGCAGCTCCTAAATACCCCAAAGTAATATGTACCTTTTTCCCTTGATAATATGTTTCATATATTGGCAAATCTACAGTCTCGCAATGTAGACATGCAACTTCTTTCAACTTTCCCTCCGTTTTCATTTTTTCAATTACATCTCGAAAAAAAGTTATTACACAGTATTCAAATTCTTCTTTTGGCTTGATAAAATTAGTAGCCTCTATTATTGCAACTCGCGATTCATCAAATTCCAATATCGGGAATTCATTACTATCGATTTTTTTGCTCTTCATCTCGACTTACCTCCAAAGTAATTTAAAATTTTTTTATTATTTCTTTGCGGCTATTAAACGGGTCGTCAGACTTAGATGGTTGAATGTATCGCCTGAATTAACCTCTCTGATTTTCCTCTTGGCGATCAAGGGCGAACGCCCGCAGTAGGAATGCTATGTTATCCGGTGTTCATGCCTTCTTGAATAGCTTCCAAATACTATATTTTATATTTCTTTTGTATAGCTTTTAATATATTTTCCACACTGCTATCATCCCAAATAACTACATAGTACTTTTCTTTAATTAACTTTTGAAGAGCGCCAAGTCGATGATTACCATCCCTTACACTTAAAGAGCCTTCTCTATTTTCAGCAATTAATGGGGGCATATCCCATCCGCTTTCTATACGATTAGAGATTTGATTAATGTTATAATTCCACCAATCTTCATCTTCTACATATTCCATATTTGACTCAGGACCAACAACTCTATCTAGATAACTAATATCGATTTCAATTGGCCCTAACCAATATCGTCTTTTCATTTTTAGTCCTTCCGATAATCCAACATTATTTCCTTCGCCATTTAAAAAAAGATGAATCCATGTTTCAATATTATCATTTGCAGCGTACTCCATTGCAGCATTTAAAGTAAATCTAGTCATAGCTACGACTCCCTATCTAAAATATTGTCTTTTAGTTTTTTAAATACCATGCTTGAATTTCGGATAACGTTGATGTATTCACTACGTCCCACTGAATTAAGACGGAAGTCGCCGGGCGCGATGATAGTCGATGCGGATGTGTCCGGCTGATCTCGCTTCCCCAATACTGAAAATTCCTCAAAGATTCCTCTTCTAGCTTCGTGTCGGACCGACGGCGAATGCCCGAAGCGTGAATATGTTGTTATGCGAATCTGATGACTTCTTAAAACACATTAATCTCTCCAAGCCTTTATTTGTTTATTTCCTTTGTCATAAGCTTTGACATCTATAAAGGTAGTCATTAAATTAGGCTCTTGTACCTCTTGATACACATCAGGAATTCTATAGATAAAGGTATTATTTACAGCAGTTACTTCCCGTGTCTCTCCATTTTTGAACTCGATTTGAAATTTTTCTATTGGGATTTCAGAATATAATGCTCCCCATATATAATTCCCTTTATTTTGTTTGTGCTCAACTCGAACCAAAAATGCAGGCCCATTGTTTGACTGTGATGTCCAACCCGAACTTTGACTATCGTTCTTGTAATAATACCGTCCATACTTTTTATGAAATACACCAAATACATACTGATCCTGATCTTTATATAGTACTAATCTATTTATCTCGTCCTTATTTACTGTACCCACTTGAGATTTCCATTGAGATTGTACTGCTTTATCTAAAGTGCTATATCCCCATATATCTTTCCAATTAATGATCAGCCAGATTACAAGAATGGCAGCGCAAACAACTAAGACTTTCTTCATGAATCACCTCTTTTTCAATTGGTATTTCAGCAGTTTCGCATAACGTTGTTGTATCTACAAAACCCGAGAGGCATAAGGCGCAAACGCGCCGGGTCAGACGGACTTAGCCTCGCAGGTTTGTCGCTGAATCAACTTCTCTGCTCACCTCATCTTGCGAACCAAGGGCGAAGCCCGCAGCGTAGATACATTGTTATAAGATGTCCCCGCCTTCATAGTACAACTCCTCAATAAACAAGATCTTCACGCACTTCTATTCCCATCTCATTACAATAATCTCTATATTTCTTTAGTACTGTATAAATATCATCTTGACCAACAACTACATTATCGTTGTCAAAATATTGCAGTGATCCACCTAGAATAAACAAAGTAATTACTTCTTCATCTTCAGAAATAAGAGTATGTATGTCCCCGGGTGGTTCAAAAATAAAACTTCCTGGTTTCGCAATCCAATTTCGACCTTCATATCTCCATTGTCCTTGTATGTTATATCCTATTACAGATCCACCAGTATGCCGGTGGCGCGTTAGCACTTGGTTACTCTTTATCTTAAAGAGGTATATCCAAGTCCCTGTGGCAAGATCAAATCTCAGCGGTTTAAAATAACAACTCACTTCTTCCCCTTCATCGAAAGGAACCCACGGTAAATCTTCAACATTTAACACTCTTTCAGGTAATTGGAGATTCTCTGCTAGTTTTACTACAGAATCTTTAATCAATTGATTCATGCTATAGTCTCCTCTTAAGTTTTTATCTTTATTTGCGGGGATTTCTTATAACGTTCGTGTAGCTCTGAATCATTTTCTCGTGATCCATTCAAGTACTTTGCTGCTGAACAAAAGTATGAAATCTATGAACTTGACTACAATAAGCTTTTATCGTTTTGGTACTATAACCTCGAAGCTGCAGTGAATGGATTAAGGACCTTTTTATTGAAGTATCCCATGGATATGTTGGAATGATATCCTTCGTGTGTACTTCATGGTTAAGCAAACTGCATTCTTTCAACAACACAGTAATCAACATGAATTTTCATTCCTTCAAAAAGTGTTTGCAACTGTTGAATTGATTCGGGTGTAAATGGAATATTCCAGCCCTTTTGATCATGAATCCATTTCCTTCCTGGAATTTCTCGAATCTTCATAACCATTTGTTCATCATATTTAAAACGAACATACAAGGAACCTTCGTCATTCCGAGACACCCATATACTCACGTTCCCACCCTCTCATTATATCACCAGCCCAATTATTGGAAAATAAAAAGAGCTCACAAGCGTCGCCATCGACATTGTAAGCTCCCGATACTTTCGGTGCTATCTATCCGCATACTGCAAAAACATATTTAGGTAAACTCCTCCCAGACAGCGATTATACACCCCCATTTTGACCAACCACACTCTATGAAGAAGTTAGGCATTTTTCGCCGTGCTCAAGCACGAAGATACAGCGTAAACGGAATTTTGGTGATGCTCTTCGCGATAACATGATGACGATTCGCGTAGCGAATCGGTCTTGATGTTTCACGCCAGCTTCGAATAACTCTCACGGTCTTATGACGAACGATTAGATCCTTTCCTACTTACTCCTCTTCATCCTTGTTATTCGCATCATTATCCTTTGCTTCACCACTCATCGTCCGAGATGAAATCGTCATTCTCCTGCCTTTCTCTAATTCCTGCCCCCCTGCCCAAAAAGAAAAGCCGAGCAAATGTCAGGAAATAATCCTGGATCTGCTCGACTCTGATACGACTTTTAATTGCTCGCTACGAGTTTAATTTGCTCGGAACGACTTTATTTACCTTGAACAAAGCTTTTAAGGATATTTATCCTAATTACTCCACCGTCACGCTCTTCGCCAAATTCCGCGGCTTATCCACGTCGTTTCCTCTCGCGAGGGAAGCGTAGTAGGACAGCAGCTGCAGCGGAACAACAGACAATGCTGGTGTTAGCAGCGGCAGCGTCTTCGGAATGGCAAAGGCCTGGTTTACGGATTTGAGCAGGCTGACAACATGCTCTTCATGCGTAATCGCCATGATGTCGGCACCGCGGGCACTAACCTCTTTGATGTTGCTCACGGTTTTCTCAAGTACATCCTCCTGGGTTGCCAGGGCAATAACAGGAATACCGTCTTCGATTAGCGCGAGCGTACCATGCTTAAGCTCACCGGCTGCATATGCCTCGGAATGGATATAGGAAATCTCCTTCAGCTTGAGCGAGCCTTCCTGTGCCACTGCAAAATCGATTCCCCGTCCAATAAAGAATAAGTGCTCATGCTTGGAGATCTGTTCTGCATAGGCTTTGATCGCTTCCGGTTTGGCCAACATGCTATCGAGCTGCTCAGGCAGGGCCTGCATGGCTGCAATAATCTGTGCAACCTGTTCTGGCGTTTGCGTACCGCGCACCTCAGCAAGGTACAGGGACAGCAGATAGAACGCGATCAACTGGGACGTGTATGCCTTGGTCGAAGCAACCGCAATTTCCGGTCCAGCCAAAGTTGCGATCACATCATCCGCATCCCGGGCAATAGAGCTTCCCACCACGTTGGTGATGGCCAGCACATGTGCACCATGGGACTGTGCTTCGCGGAGAGCTGCCAGGGTATCTGCCGTTTCACCCGATTGGCTGACTACGATGACCAGCGTATCCGGTGTAACGATTGGTGAACGGTAACGATATTCGGAAGCCACATCTGTCTCTACCGGAATCCGTACCAGTGACTCAATTGCATTACGGCCAACGAGGCCTGCATGATAAGCTGTGCCACAAGCTACGATTTGTACTTTATTGATGCTTTTAATTTTTTCCGGAGTCAGCTTCAGCTCAGGCAGTACAACCTTTTTACCGGATTCGTCAATCCGACCGCGCATCGTGTCACGATATGCTTTAGGTTGTTCATGAATCTCTTTAAGCATGAAATGCTCAAAGCCGCCTTTTTCCGCAGTGACGGCATCCCAGTCGACATGAATCATTTCCCGAGAAATAAAATTCCCTTCAATGGTCATCAATTCGACAGAGTCCTTCGTCAATACAGCCATCTCACCGTCGTTCAGGATATACACATTACGCGTATATTGCAGAATCGCCGGAATATCCGAACCGATAAAGTTCTCGCCTTCCCCAATCCCGATAATCAGTGGGCTTGCCTGACGAACTGCAACCAATTTATCCGGTTCGTATTCAGTCAGCACGCCAAGTGCAAATGCACCGCGCATATGCGTAATGGCTTTCTGCACCGCTTTGACGATGTCGCCTTCATATTCACGGGCGATCAGATGCGAAATCACTTCGGTATCGGTTTCCGACACAAAATGATGTCCTTGCTCGATCAGCTCATCCTTCAAATCCAAATAATTTTCGACAATACCGTTATGCACGACCGAAAACTTATGGCTGTTGTCCGTATGAGGATGGGAGTTCACATCCGATGGTTTACCATGGGTTGCCCAGCGCGTATGTCCGATACCTGCGCTTCCCACAAGTGGAGCTTCCTCCAGCTTTGATTCCAGATTCGCAATCCGGCCCTTCGCCTTGGAAATTTGCAATCCCTGATTGGTGAATACCGCAATCCCTGCAGAATCATATCCACGGTACTCCAATTTCTTCAAACCCTCGATCAATACTTCCTGTGTATCTTTCTGACCAATATATCCGACAATACCACACATAATTAAAATTCCTCCGTTCACTTCTCCAAAGTGGGTTTAGTGAGCTTACGGGAAAAGTCAGTCCGTGCGGCATATGCCAGAATGTACGGAAAACAAACTTGTATGAAGTTTACAAGGTACGTTCACGAATGTACATCTGGCTGCTGCACGCACTTACTGCTATCATGCCCGCACACTCATGAAATATGATTTTCTTATCACCCACCGGAAGCGTTGTGTGAACGGTCGCCCATCCATTTTCCGTTTTCGGTTTACGGCTGTGGTGAATCACCGGAAGGTCCCCGCCGAATGTTTCGAACACCTTCACCTCGTCAACTTGGTGCTGCCGTGAATCCGCTGCTGGAAGCCGGATCCTTTCCCCGCGCAAGCCCAAGTTCTGGCGCTATTAATAATGAACCTCACAATCCCCGCTTTCTATTTTCGAATAACATTTACTCATTATATTCAAGTCGGGCCACTTTGGCAATCCGGCACACAACCCATGCCAGGCCATCCTACCCCATATTCACCTTAAAGGAAGGCCGATGAAACCTGAACATTAGTTTCACCGGCCTATGATAAAAGTTCCTTCATTTTACTATAAAAATAAACCTCTGGTCTTACACAAGCTCCCGCTTCACGACTTCTACGATCTGGTTCACGTATTGATCCAGCTGGTCCTTATCCGGACCTTCTGCCATTACGCGAATAAGAGATTCCGTACCGGACGGACGTACCAGCACACGGCCATTATCGCCCAGAATGCCTTCCACTTCCGCAATGGCACCTTCAATCGCTGTGTTGCCTTCGTACTTGCTCTTATCCTCTACACGCACGTTTACGAGCACCTGAGGATATTGGCGCATCATGGTTCTGAGCTCGCTCAGCTTTTTACCGGAACCCGAAATGGTGTCCACCAGCTGAATTGCCGTTAGTATGCCATCGCCGGTCGTGTTGTAATCGAGGAAAATAACATGGCCGGACTGTTCGCCGCCCAGGTTATAACCGCCCTTACGCATCTCTTCCATCACGTAACGGTCACCGACCGCAGTCTTGGCTGTTTGCAGCCCCAGCTTCTCTGTGGCTTTGTAAAAGCCAATGTTGCTCATGACTGTTGATACAATTGTTCCATTATTCAATTTGCCTTGCTTGTTCATGGAATGACCGCAGATGCAGAGGATAAAGTCGCCATCAACCTCTTCACCATTGTTATCGATAGCGATCAAACGGTCCGCATCCCCATCAAAAGCCAGACCCAGGTCTGCTTTCGCCTTCAAAACCTCTTCCTTCAGCTTTTCAGGGTGTGTAGAACCACAATGATCGTTAATGTTCAATCCGTTCGGCTCAGCACCGATCTTCACTACTTCGGCACCCAACTCTTCAAAAAGCTTTGGTGCCAGCTCATAGGCTGCCCCATTCGCGCAGTCCAGCACGATTTTCAAACCGTCAAAGCTGTGACTGATCGTTGATTTTAAATACTCCAGATATTTATATTTGGATTCATTGTCCACAATCACGTTACCAAGGTCTTTACCTACAGGACGTGGCAGACTGTCGGTTTCTGCATCCATCAATGCTTCAATCTTCAGCTCAGTCTCATCGGATAGTTTGAATCCATCCCCGCCAAAGAATTTAATGCCGTTATCCTCTACAGGATTATGAGAAGCAGAGATCATTACACCTGCATCAGCTTTCAGCAATCTGGTAATGTATGCTACGGCCGGTGTAGATACTACGCCCAAACGCACCACATGGGCACCAATAGACAGCAGACCTGCTACCAGCGCGGACTCCAGCATAACGCCGGACACACGCGTATCCATACCAATCACTACGGTTGGCTTCTCCACATCACCTGTAAGTACATAACCACCACAGCGACCGATACTGTATGCCATCTCAGCCGTTAATTCCTTATTTGCGACACCGCGTACACCGTCAGTTCCAAAATATTTCCCCATGATTGTTCTCCTTTTTTATATACTTCCGGTTTGAAAAATCCCAAGTTCCAATTTAGATTGTTTATCAGTAAATTAGTTTGTTCCTGTGTCTCCCGAATCATTGGAAGAGTCCTGAGTGTTCCCGGGTTCATCCGGGGTGGATCCTCCGTTCTCTTCGGTTCCCGTTCCAGGGAGACTTCCCTGGTTTTGGTTTTGATTTTTATCCTTGCCTTTTCCGTCTGTTCCGGTCTCCGGAGTGGTTGTCGTAGGTGCAGTAGGATTCTCCTTCACCTCAACCGTAGCGGTAAGCGGGCTTCCCTGGTCAAGGCGGGAAATATAACGCGGCAGAACAACCTGAAGTGTAACTTCATGCGTTCCCGGCTTCAAGTTCCCCACGCTTGCGATCAACTGGATATCGTCTTTGGTCAGACTGTTCAGCAGCCCCGGGGCCCCGTTGAGTGTTAGGGACATCATACGGCTCGCCGGAGTAATAATATTAGCCTGAAGGTCGCTGCTGTCATCGTTTTTGATCGTGATCGGGATGTCATTGATGACCCGCTGTGAATTGGAAACCGTGGTGATTTCCACCTGCAAGGAGCTAGGCTCGATTTTCTCAAAACCAGAAGGTGCCGTCAAGTCCACAGGAAGAACTATAGTTCCGGCCTGCGTGATCTGGCTTAAATCCACACTAATATTCGTATAGGACTTTACTCCCGCTAGCGCTTCTTGCGATCCGTACAATTTAATCCTGCTCACATTGGACTGGGCTTTGGAGATCACTAATCCTTCAGGCAGCTTTCCCGTATACTGCAGCTCAATCGGTACCTCCTTATAGGGAGGTGAGATAATGACTTCGGCTGTAACCGAAGACGGCTCGAGCACAGCTCCTTCGATTTCCTGCCCCTTCTTGTCATAAGCAATCAGCTTGATCCGCTTCTCCTTCACCGAGCTGTCCTCACCATCAATCGTTACCGTCCCTTGGACCTTGGCGACTTCACGGAGCTCACTCTCTGGAAGTGTCACTTTCACGGTTGCCGGCTGCGGCGTAACCTTTCCAAGCTGGTAACCTTCTGCAGGCATACCTTTGGTCATGATCGTAACCGGGAAAGTCGCCGTATTTCTCTCTTCAATATTTACCGTCACCGCCGATGGCTGAATGTTCACGATCTCCAGCCCTTTAGGAATATCTACACTTAAAGGCAGCGTGCTGGTTCCCACCTTCGCATTGCTGAGATCCAGTTTGATCTTATACTCACCTGAAAATGCAGTGAGTAGATCGGTCTTTTTGCCCTTAATCTCTATGCGGACCCGATCCGTATCCATCGCACTCAAAATATATTTTTTCTCATCCAGCCCATAGGGCTGCACTTTTACATTTTCAATAATCCTTGTATCGATTTTCCCGGTAGGCGTTGGCGTATCATTATTCCAATGGACCATACTCCACAATAAAAAACTGACTGCAAGTGCCAATATCTTCGCGAAATTATTGTTATTAATCCATTTATTCATCTTTATCAGTCCCCTTCCGGCGCCAGAACATCGAGCGCTTTTCTTTAGGGGTAGAATTAGGACGAAGTTCTTCATACAGCTTCGAAATCAGGGATTCTTCCTTGATATCACGTACAACCTGTCCATTGATAGCAAGTGAAATTTGACCTGTTTCTTCAGAGACAACCACCGAAATAGCATCTCCTACCTCACTGATTCCAATAGCTGCACGGTGCCGCGTACCCAGTTCCTTACTAATAAAAGGGTTCTCTGACAGTGGCAAATAACATGCCGCTGCGGCTATCTGGTTATTCTGTACGATGACGGCACCATCATGAAGCGGTGTATTAGGGATAAAGATGTTAATGAGCAGCTGCGAGCTGATCATGGACTGCATCGGAATACCCGACTCTGTGTATTCATTAAGTCCCGTTTGCCGCTCAAAAACAATTAATGCGCCTATCTTTCTGCGTGCTAAATAATTTACGGCTTTAATAACTTCTCCAATCAGCTTGTTGAATTCCTCATCTTCCGCTGACGATCTCCCAAAGATCTTGCCCCGTCCCAGCTGTTCGAGTGCTCTTCGGAGCTCCGGCTGGAAAATGATAAAGATGGCGAAGATGCCAAAGTTAAATATTTGATTCATCAGCCATTTGAGTGTATACAAATCGAACCAGGTGCTTAACGCCCAAATAATCACGAGCACCAGAATCCCTTTCAGCAGCTGAATGGCTCTGGTTCCTCTGACGAGTAAAATGACATGATAAATAATATATGTAACGATCGCAATATCAATAATATCCTTAATGGACTCTTTCCATGTCAAATCAGCAAAATAACTCATACTTAGGCCCCCGCACTTCCCCTTGAATGTTAAATGGGTCTCTATGTAATATAATTTCCCCTATATCTTCTAGGTTATAACGATCAACTTCAGGTTGCAAGCGGCCGAAGCTCTAAAATGGATTAATTTATGCATTCTTCCAACAAAAAGGCGCCTTCTTTCTGGAAAGAGGCGCCGATAAATTCAGTTGCAGCAAAGGTTTATTAACGATAGGCGACATCAGAGAATGCATTTGTTATTTTATACCAAATCCAATCCAGAGCCTGATCAATGTTTTTGACCCTTCCCGAGATATGGGCAGTAGAAGCCTGATACAAAGATCCGTCAATGACAGTCAGGTTCCCGTTCACATCACCGTAGATCTTCGTTTTACCATTCTCTACCGTTAAATTGCCTGCTATGCTTTTTCCTTCAGGGACAATCACTGTGTCTCCTTCAATGATAACCTGATCCAGATCGCTTCCCTTGACCACGAGCTGTGTGTCCTGATCCCAGAAGCTGACAGAACTAATCAGCATCACAATCAGAAAAACAGCCGCCGCTGTAACTGCAGGATGTCTTTTAATCCATCCAAGCCAAGGCTGCTGCCGTTTCTCCTGTGGCAGGGCACTCATGATCCGCTGGGTCAGCTCAAGAGGTGTAGACGGGGCGTGATGGTTCAAGGAGAACATCAGCATATCCGTCTGTTCCAGCTCTTTAAACTGCATCCGACAGTCGGGGCAGGACAACAAATGGGTCTTAAGCTCCATCTGCTGGTCCTTGGACAAGTCGTCGTCTAGATAGTCATGCATTAAAGAGACGGCCAAGTTGCATTCCATATGAGCCAATCCTTTCATTCATATAAATGTATTCAACCCTCTTCCGCTCCAAGGGCATAAGACTTGTTTATCTTGTAATACGCAATGGTTTTTAGAATGTTTCAACAAAATAAATGGAATTTATAATTTGGGCTCCAGTTTTTTGCGTAAAAACTCCCGCCCCCGGTGTACCCGCGTCTTGATTGTTGTAACGGGCATTCCCAAAACATCACTGATCTCCTGCAACGACAAGTCCTGCAAATATCTCAGAATCATGACCGACTTGTACTTGGCCGGCAGGCTGCCAATCGCCTGATAAATGATCTCCTGCGTTTCAGATAGAAGCGTCTCGCTCTCCGGTGTCCGGTTATCGCTGGGAATCATTGAATAACCATCCATGCCCTCTTGATCATTCATCTCTGCATCCAGCGAATATGTAGGCTTCTTCTTCCTCAGCCGGTCGATGCATAAATTGGTAGCGATTCTGTAGATCCATGTTGAAAATTTTTGATTCGGGTCATACCTGTCCAAATTTTTATATACACGTAAAAAAGTCTCCTGTACAATATCCTCCGCCTCATGGCGGTTCCCCAGCATCCTGTAGGCCAAATGATATATTTTATCCTTGTATAGCTCTACAATCTCTGCAAAGGCACGCTGGTCCCCTTTGAGAGCCAGCTTCGTTAACCTGTTTTCTATATTATCCACCAATATATTCCCCCAGACTTGCTGATGGGTAATGATCTTTTTTCACATCATTCAAATCGTAATTCAACTTCCGGAAAAATGCAAGACAACCACCCATAAAGACAACAAAAAAAGGAAAGCCATGGCTTCAACAAATTGAATCCCGGCTTTCCCCTATTTGGCGTTCCTATGATGTCAGTATAGCAAAAGTATCAGCCTGTATTCCGGAGACCTGCAGCAATTCCGTTGATGGTGAGGAGTACCTCACGCAGCAATTCAGCGTTGTCTTCATCCTTTTCACGCAGTCCGCGAAGCTCACTTAGGAGCTGAACCTGCAGATAACTCAGTGGATCGACATATGGATTGCGCAAACGGATGGATTCCTGAATGACAGGGACATTATCCAGAATTTCCTTTTGCCCGGTGATCTGGAGAATCAGCTCTGAAGTGAGCTTGAATTCTTGTTCGATCAGATTGAAAATACGCTGACGCGCTTCATCATCTTTGGACATATTCGCATATTCATGGGCAATAACCATATCTGCTTTTGCAATCGCCATTTGAAGAGAATCGATTAATGAAGTAAAGAATGAGAATTTCTCATACATTTCCTGCATAATCTTGAGGTTCTCTTCCTTGTTCTGATAAAAGTTCTGAAGGCCCGTTCCCGCAGCATACCAGGCTGGCAGCAGGAAGCGGCTTTGCGTCCAAGAGAACACCCATGGAATCGCACGGAGATCCTCGAAACGGTCACTGTTCTTCCGCTTGGAAGGACGTGAGCCAATGTTCAGCTCTCCGACTTCAGGAAGCGGTGTAGACTCTTTGAAGAAGGACAGGAAGTCCGGATCTCTGAAAATCAAATCCTGGTACTTTTTGCGGGATACTTCCGACATTTCTCTAACAATATCATCCCAGTATGCTTCGCTTGAATCGTCCCCCTGCGGAGTCTGGTTATTGATAGCCGCTGTAATCAACGCCGATGTGGCTTGATCCAGACTGCGGTAAGCAATCCCTTTAAGGGAATAACGGGATGAGATAACCTCTCCCTGTTCCGTAATCTTGATACCTCCGCCGATCGTTGATGCCGGTTGAGCCAGAATCGAGCGGTTCAGCGGCATGCCACCGCGTCCGAGAGCACCACCGCGTCCATGGAAGAACTTCAGCTTGATATCAAACTCGTCAGCCACAGCTGTCAGTTCCTTCAAGGCTACGCGCAGCTCCCAGTTCGCTGTTACTGCACCGCCATCTTTGTTACTGTCCGAATAGCCAAGCATAATTTCCTGCAGATCATTTCTAGCAGCAATGCTTTGACGGTAAATCGGCAATTGAAACAGTCTCTTCATGATTTCCGGAGCGGCATGCAGATCCTCAATGGTCTCAAAGAGAGGTACGGATTGCAATGTGCAGTCAACTGTACCGTCACTGTTTTGGCGGAACAAGCCAACCTCTTTTGCAAATACCATGACTTCCATGATATCACTTGCACCCTCAGCCATACTGATCAGGTAGCTCGTAATACACTCTGGACCATACTCCTGCTGGGCTTTATACACCGTACGGAATACGTCAAGACACTCTTTAGTGCTCGCGCTATATTGATGATAATTCGATGTAATTGGTCTTGGTTCATTGAGGAGTTTGGACAAAAGCTCAATCTTCTCCTCTTCAGACAGCTTCGAATAGTCAGGCGTAATATCCACCTGCGCCAAAACCTCTTTCATCGCATTTTCATGCTCCTGACTGTGTTGGCGGATATCCAAAGCGGCTGTATGAAAACCAAACAGCTCAACCTGACGGATTAATTTCTGTATATATGTGTCAGCGACATAGTCAGCGTAATGAAAACGCAAGCTGCGGTCGATGACTTTTAAATCTTCGATAAACTCTGCAGGTGAATTATAGGCCTCAGGAGTACCCTTCTTGCCTTCATCAGCCACATTGCTCATTTTCTCCATCATGTAGACAAGCTTGATCCGGTAAGGTTCCTTCTCGTTATGCCACACTCTGCGTTTCGTGACCTCAACGTTGGCATGGTCATTGGCAATTGACTGAACAAGCTCGTCGGATACTTCTACAATGGAGGTACTAAAGCTCAAATATTGCATATACTCGGATAAAATCCGCTGGTATTCACGAATCGCCAGCTTACGCTGCAATCGAAGCGTCTCCCAGGTAATCTCTGCAGTTACGGACGGATTCCCGTCACGGTCCCCACCAATCCATGAGCCAAAGCGCAAGTATGTAGGCACATGCCAATTATGGCCTGGATAATATTTATTCAAGCACCGCTCCAGCTCCTGGTATACTTCAGGCAGTACATGGAACAGCGTTTCATGGAAATAGTACATTCCGTTTCTGACTTCGTCGAGTACCGTTGGTTTCCCGTCTCTAAGTTCATCCGTTTGCCATAGGGTAATGACCTCGTTCAGCAGCTTCTCGCGAAGCTGTTCGCGTTCACGGAAGGTCAGGGTCGGGTTATCCAGCAGCATAACATCCTCGGAGATCCGTTTATGAATGTCAAGAATGGCTCTGCGCATGGCTTCCGTCGGATGGGCTGTCATTACCAGCTCAAGAGAAAGACTCTCAATAATCTCCTGCACTTCATCATACGTGAAATTGCGATCCTTCAAATCCTGAACCGCACTTTCAATGGAGCCCGGCTGTACCGTTTCACCGGCTGACCGTTCATAATCGCGTTTACGACGAATCCGGTGGTTTTGCTCTGCAATATTCACCAATTGGAAATAGATCGCAAAAGCTCTGATCACCTGATGGCGAATATCCGGCTCGAGTGTTTTAATAATTTCCTTGAAATCTTCATACAATTCAGGTAAAAAAACAGAGCGTAATGACTTGCTGGTCTCACGAATCTTTTCAACAATATCCAGAAGCTCATTGCCGCCCTGATGGACAAGCACTTCACCGAGTATATTTCCCAAGAATCGCACATCACGCCGCAGAAGGTTGTTTGAATTGCTCTTATTTGCGGTAACCGTAAGTTCAGTCATGCTACTCCTCTCATCTCCATCCCGTTTGTATTGCTATCTCTTTTGTAACGCTTTCTAAACATCATACAACAAAATCAATCGAAAATCTGCACTTTTCTACGATAAAGCGAAAAAATCTTATATGGAATAAATACACGCCTTCTGTATTTATATGCATCCATCATCGACAAGATATTATATATAAGCTTGCAAATGCTGAACAATTCCGCCAACTACTATACATAATAAATCCAGATTACAACTAAATATTCAGTGAGCTTTCCTCACATCCAAAATATACCTTGGGGATAGCAGCCAGGGATACGTTAACTTTGCTTCGTTCCGTGTTATCTATTTACCCAATGTAGCTTGCTTCTGATTCACAGAAGTTAACCATACACTGAAGAAATTTATTACCAGATAGAGAAAATAAAAAAGGTCGGCTTACATACTCACTGAGCAGCAGGCATTGTTTAGCGGAAGTTTTTCTTTCGAGATCAGGATTGGCTATCGCGGCGATTCCTTACTTCATATGACTATACAAAAAAAAGCCTTTCGGCTTTTGTATGTAATCATATGGAGCGGGTGATGGGAATCGAACCCACGCTATCAGCTTGGAAGGCTGAAGTTCTACCATTGAACTACACCCGCATTAAATAAAGAATCGGGATGACACGATTTGAACATGCGACCCCCTGGTCCCAAACCAGGTGCTCTACCAAGCTGAGCTACATCCCGATAATTAAAATATAAATGGCGCGCCCTAAGAGATTCGAACTCCTGGCCTTTTGATTCGTAGTCAAACGCTCTATCCAGCTGAGCTAAGGGCGCAAATATTGGAGCGGACGACGGGAATCGAACCCGCGACCCTCGCCTTGGCAAGGCGATGCTCTACCGCTGAGCCACGTCCGCATAAACATGGTGCGCGTGGAGGGACTTGAACCCCCACGTCAAAGACGCTAGA